>QHWF01000172.1 GCA_003222455.1 Acidobacteriota bacterium | reverse complement strand
CGGCGATGCGGGGGTACGTGGAAACGCTGCGCATGTCGGACGTCACGCTCAGTGCCGCGACTCGCGAGCGCTACTTCCAGACGCTCGAGCGCGAAACTCGGCGCCTTGATCGGATTGTCACGGATCTTCTGGATCTGGCGCGGCTCGAAAACGGCGTGGCGCCGCTCGACGTGCGGCTGTTTGCGATCCGGCGTGTCTTCGAACACGTGGCCGCGCGTCACGAATACGAGGCGGGGGCGCGTCACATCGCCATCGGGATTCACGTTGCCGATCGGGTGGACCAGGTGATGGCCGATCCCGATCGGCTCGAGCAGGTGGTCGACAACCTGGTCGCGAATGCGCTCCGGCACACGCCGGATGGAGGATTGATCGATCTCCAGGCAAACGAGGCAGCGGGCGGCGTCGAGCTGGCGGTCGTCGATTCCGGGTCGGGGATTGCGCGGGAGCACCTGACGCACGTCTTCGAACGATTTTACAAGGTGGATGCATCGCGATCGAATGGATCCGGAGGAAGCGGCCTCGGTCTGTCGATTGCGAAGACGATCGTCGAGCGGCACGGCGGCGAGATCCGCGTCGCGAGCCAGCCGGGCCACACGGTGTTCACGATGCGGCTGCCGCAGAACACGTGACGAAGGCCACGAAGAACGTCGGCGGTATTGCCTGTCCGCTTTTCAGCAGCGCAGTGCCCACTTGCCACACTTTTGGCCACGAAGACACGAAAACGCGAAGAAAGCCCTTCGATACAACTCGAGATCTCAATCGAAGGTTCTTTTTCTTCGTGCGTCCTTCGTGCCTTCGCGTCTTCGTGGTTGCATTTCGTGGGGCTGTGAGTTCGTGGTCGCATTTCGCGGTCTCTCACTCGACATCCACGAACTTGTAGCCCACTCCCCACGCGTTCAGGATCAGCTCGGGATCCTGACCGTCGCGCTCGATCTTGTGACGCAGACGACTGACGACGGTGTCGACGGTCCGTCCGGTGACGTAGGTGTCTCCACCCCAGATCTTCGCGAGCAGCGCTTCGCGGCTGAACACGATGCCCGGATGCGCGGCGAGCACGTGAAGCAGATCGAATTCCTGCTTTGTCAGGTCCACCGGTTCCCCGCGCACCGACGCGGTCCGCTTCTCCGCATCGATGAAGAGATCGCGCGAGCGCACCTGGCGGGACGCGTGCCCCGGTTGCGGCGCGGCGGTACTCGTGGTCCGCCGGAGCAGTGCCCCGACACGCGCCATCAGCTCGCGGATTCCGAACGGTTTGGTGAGGTAATCGTCAGCGCCGCTCTCGAGCCCGAGTACCTTGTCCGATTCGGTATCGAGCGCGGTGAGCATCAGAATGGGCGTGGCCGCATTCGCGCCTTGAATTCGGTACGCACGGCACAGCGTGATGCCGTCGATGCCGGGCAACATCACGTCGAGGGCGATCAAGTCGAATCGGGTCGATCGGCCCAGGTCCAGAGCGCGAATCCCGTCGGTCACCTCGGTGACGTCGAAGCCGCCCAGCGACAGGTGCAGCCGAAGCAGTTCGCGGATCGCTGCCTCGTCTTCGACGACGAGCACCTGCCGCTTGCGCGGATTGTCGCTGCTGGCCACGTGGCCATCTTATTTGATGAAGTTGCCCGCTCGCAGCTCCGCGAACGCCTCGCGCAGCTCGGCCTGGGTGTTCATCACAATCGGGCCGTACCACGCCACCGGCTCCTCGATCGGCTGACCCGATACCAGCAGGAAGCGGATCCCCTCGTCGCCCGCCTGGACGACGACTTCGTCGCCGGCATCGAAGAGGACGAGGGATCGGTTCCCCGTCTCGTTGACCGGCGCCGGGCCGCCGATTTGCTCGGTCAGCACACCGCGAGGCTCCGACGCGTCGCGGAACGTGCCCGATCCGGCGAACACGTACGCGAACGCGTGCCGTGATGTTTCCACCGCGAGCCGCTTCCGCCGGCCCGGAGGGACCGAGATATCGAGATAACGGGGGTCGGCGGCGACGCCTTCCACCGGTCCCGTTTTGCCCCAGAAGTCCCCGCAAATCACCCGCACGCGTGTGCCATCGTCGTCCGCGATCTCCGGGATGTCCGTAGCGGACACGTCCTGGTAGCGCGGCTTCGTCATCTTGAGCGGTGACGGCAGGTTCGCCCACAGCTGGAATCCATGCATCCGCCCATGAGGATCCCCTTTCGGCATCTCCTGGTGCAGGATGCCGCTGCCGGCCGTCATCCATTGCACGTCGCCGGCGCCGAGACTGCCGCGATTGCCCAGGCTGTCGCCGTGATCCACCGAGCCTGCGAGCACGTACGTGATGGTCTCGATGCCGCGGTGCGGATGCCATGGGAAACCGGCGAGATAGTCCGCCGGGTTTTCGTTCCGGAAGTCATCGAACAGCAGAAAGGGATCGAATTCGGTGGTGTTGCCGAACCCGAACGCCCGCTGCAGCTTGACGCCGGCGCCTTCCAGCGTTGGCCGCGCCTGGAGGACCTGTTTGACTGGTCGAATCGACATCTGCTTCTCCTTTACCTCTGGAGCCAAGAGCGTAAATCCTAGGAGCGTGTCCGAGTAACTGACGCCGTCTTGGAACGCAAAGGCCGCGAAGGCCGCTGAGAAAATACCGTGTTTCTTTGCGTCCTTTGCGGCCTCTGCGTTCAATCGTGATGTTCGCCGTAGCCACGACGATCAACGCTGAAGTCGCGGAACCCGCAGAGAAGGCCGGTCTCTATTCTGCGAGTTCTGCGGTTTCTGCGTTGACCGTCGTTCCGTGGTGTCGAATGCGGATGTTACGCCGTGACCGCCGAAGACGCATGCGATCGGACCGTCAGGTTCGCAACCGCTCCAAGCACGCCGAGAGCGAGCGCCGACCAGCCGAGACCAGGCGACCAGACGGATGCCAGACCGAACAATGCGTCCAGGGAATATCGTCCAGGCCCCGTCAGGCACAGGGCAGCGGCGGCGGCGCCGTACAGCAGCGGCAGCTCGATCCCGTTGTTCATGGCGAAGAGACCGTTCTGCCAGTGCACGGTGACGGCGGCGACGATCATCACCGACAGCATCAGCGCCGGGCCAACGGGTCCCAGGAGGCCGAGCGTGACGAGCGCGCCGCCGCCAACCTCGCTGAGCGCCGCGGCCAGCGCGAACGCGCGGCCGGGGCGGAAGCCGAGACTCTCCAGGAACGGAGCGGTCCCGGCGAGTCCATATCCACCGAACCATCCAAAGAGCTTCTGCGCCCCGTGGGCCGCCATCAGCGCACCGAACACGAAGCGTCCAATCAGCAATCCAGCATCCATGGCACATCCTCCATTCGTTCAGGGCCATACTATATAAAAAATAGTGACTATATGTCAAGAAGTAACTTGCCGTTCGGTCATTCGAGAGGTATTCTGGGAATCGATGCGAGAGCATATCGGGCCAACGCCGACACCGGCGTTGTGCGCCCGCTTTCACCGCGCCAGCGAGCTCATCGGCCGGCGGTGGACCGGGGCCATTATCTTCGTCCTGCTGAAATCGCGCTGCCGGTTCGCGACGCTCCGCGATGCGATCCCCGATATCACCGACCGGATGCTCTGCGAACGTCTTCAGGAGCTCGAGCAGGAGGGCATCGTCGATCGCACCGTCGTGCCCGAGACGCCGGTGCGCGTCGAGTATGCGCTTACGAGGAAAGGGCGGGCGCTGGCGGCCGCGGTCGACGCGATCGTCGAATGGGCGCACAAATGGGTCGAGGTGGATGCCCCTGCGGCACAGCCCGCGAAAACGAGGCGGCTGCGGCGGCGCGCCTGAACGCCCTCACTCTGCCTGGGCTCTAGCAGGCTGCTGAAAAACGCAGCCTGAAGTGAAAAGTTAAAACAGAAAAGTTAAAAGCAGGCGTAAAATTGCACTTTTCTGTTTTGGCTTTTCAGTTTTAACTTCAGGTCGGCGCCTTTTTCAGCGACCTGCTAGGCTTTCGGCTTTCGGCGCCGCCGCACGGAACGACGTTCAATACAGAAACCGAAGAGCTCGCAGAATAAAATCGGCCTGAGCTGCCGGTTCCGCGAGTTCAGTGTTGATCGTCGTTGCTAGAGCCCGGAGCCAAGAACCAAGACGAAGAGCCTAACGGGCGCCTAGCCCAGAGCCGATCTGGGCTGTATCCCACCGCGATTTTCCTCCTGTGCTCCGCCTCCTCTGTTGTGATGAGATTGTAGGGTTGCGGTTGCCACGGGTTGTGGCAGCTGATCGTTTCGTGGTTTTCAGAGGTGCCGATGCCCATCCTTGCTTCGATCCTCGACCGTAAGCAGCTCATCGTCTGGTATCAGCGCAACCGGCGGCGGTCACGCGCGATTTTCGACCTCGTGGCCGACGAGGCGTATTACAAGCGGCCGATCGCCCAGCGCCACCCGCTCGTCTTCTACGAAGGGCACCTGCCGGCATTCAGTTTCAACACGCTGGTCAACCGCGGGCTTGGCCAGCCGAGCATCGACGAACGGCTCCAGTCGCTCTTCGCGCGCGGCATCGATCCGTCGGAAAGCGATCACAAGTCGGGAAACGCCGTGCACTGGCCGGAGCGTTCCGACGTGCGTCAGTTCGCCGACGAGGCGGATCGGCGCGTGATTGCGGCGCTTACTCATGCGGATCTGGATCAACCCGGCCACCCGCTGCTCGATCGGGCCGAAGCCGCGTTTGCGATACTCGAGCACGAAGCGATGCACCAGGAAACGCTGCTGTACATGTGGCACCGGTTGCCGTTCGAGCAGAAGCGGAAACCGAGTGGATACGAACCCCGCGTGAACGGGATGGTGCCCTCATCGGACTGGGTTGACGTAGACGCCGGCCGCGCGGTGCTCGGCATCGATCGGCACGCTGTACCTTTTGGCTGGGACAACGAGCATCCGGGCTATACCGTGGACGTGCCGGCGTTTTCGATCCAGCGCCACAACGTGACCAACGCCGTCTTTGCGGAATTCGTCGATGCCGGCGGCTACTCGGATGCGCGATGGTGGCGGCCTGAAGACTACGTGTGGATGCAGGCCGAGGGCATCACCCATCCTCAGTTCTGGATGCAGGTCGATGGCGAATTCTTCTGGCGTGGCATGTTCGATCGGCTGCCGCTTCCGCCGTCGTGGCCGGTCTACGTGAGTCAGGCGGAAGCGAGCGCCTATGCGCGATGGCGCGGTGCGCGTCTGCCGAGCGAGGCAGAGTTCCAGCGGGCGTCCTTCAGCACGCCCGACGGCGACGTGCGCCAGCATCCATGGGGCAACGACCGTCCAGAAGAGAAGCGGGGCGTGTTCGACTTTGCGGCCTGGGATCCGGAGCCGGCGGGGACCCACCCGGCAGGACAGAGCGCCTGGGGTGTCGAAGATCTCGTCGGGAACGGATGGGAGTGGACCAGCACCGTGTTCGGTCCGTTTCCAGGGTTCAGACCGATGCCGTCGTATCCGGAGTACTCGGCCGACTTCTTCGATGGCGAGCACTTCGTGATGAAGGGTGCGTCACCGGCAACGGCGCAGGAACTGCTCCGTCCAACGTTCCGCAACTGGTTCCGGGCGCGCTATCCGTACGTCTACGCCACGTTCCGCTGCGTCCGGACGAAGTGATGACGACGCCAACTTCGTCGGTTCAGGCAACCAGCGCGGCGAACACGATTGCGCAGTTTGCGTCGGACGTCCGCTACTACATGATGCTCGAGCCGCGGCAGCTTCCGTCGCGGTACCTCTACGATCCGCTCGGCTCTGCGCTGTTCGACGCCATCTGCTGGCTGCCGTGGTATGAGATTACCCGTGCCGAACGGCGGCTGCTCGGTGCGCACGCCGCCGACGTGTTTCGCTGTGTGCCGTCGCTGTCGACCATCGTGGAGCTCGGGCCGGGGAGCGGCCAGAAACTGCGGATGCTCATCGAAGGCGGCGATTCGCATCGTCTGCCCGTGGACGTCCATCTGGTGGACGTCTCGCACGATGCGCTCACGCGCTCAACCCAGACGCTTGCGTCTCTCGCTGGCGTACGCACGATCACGCACGAACAGACGTACGAGGCTGGTCTTGAAGCCGTCGCTGCGCGTGCGCCGGACCAGGGGCGGACGCTCGTGGTGTTTCTCGGATCGAATATCGGCAATTTCGACCCGCCGGACGCCCATGCGTTTTGCCGGGCGATTCGCGCGGCGCTGGCGCCTGGCGACGCCCTGCTGCTTGGCGCCGATCTGATTAAACCCGAGCGTCAGCTGCTGCTCGCCTACGACGATCCTCTCGGCGTGACGGCTGCCTTCAACCGCAACCTGCTCATGCGCATCAATCGTGAGCTCGCTGGCAATTTCGTCATCGAGCACTTCGCGCACCGCGCCATCTGGAACCCGAGCGCCGCGAGAGTTGAAATGCGCCTGGTGGCCGACTCGAGGCAGCACGTGAGCATTGCGCGGGCGCAGATCGAGTTCGACATGTCAGCGGACGAGCCGATCTGGACCGAAAGCTCCTATAAGTACGAGGCCGGCGATGTCGAGCGAATGCTGAACGCGGCGTCGTTCCGCTTGAACACCCACTGGACCGATGAGACGGCTCAGTTCGCGTTGTTCCTGGTCGATGCGGTATGAGCGCGGCGCGACCAACGTTCTCTTGCTACAGACGAAGCGTCTCGATGAGGGCTGCCAGCGCGGCTGGTTGCTGCCGCCGGCTCGGATAGTAGAGAAAATAGCCAGCGAACGGCGGACACCAGTCTTCCAGCACACGCACGAGCGCGCCGCTCGCGATCTGCGGCGCGACGTACTCTTCAAAGGAAAACGTCAGACCGAGGCCGTCGATGGCGGCGCGAATCATCAGGTCTGCGTCATCCACAACGAGCGGCCCGCTCACATCAACGACCACGGCTTCGCCATTTTTGCCGAACTCCCAGCGATAGGGCCCGGCGGAGCCGCCGCGCAGGTTGATACATCGGTGGCTCGGTAGATCATGTGGTGAGTTCGGCTTCGGGTGCGACGCGAAGTACTCCGGCGAGCCGACGACGGCCAGTCGATGATCGCGAGACACGCGCACCGCCACCATGTCGCGCTGGATCGATTCGCCGAGGTGAATACCAGCGTCGAAGCCCGCGGCGACGAGCTCTGTGCGTCCCTCTTGCGTCGTGGTGACCTCGAGGACGATGTCCGGGAACCGACGGGCCAATGGCACGAGCTTGGGTGCGAGCACCATCGTCGCCGACAGCGGCGTCACGAGTAAACGCACGCGTCCCGTTGGCCGCTCGCGCAGCCCGACGATCTGATTCGTCAGGTTGTCCCCGCGATGCTGAAGCGACTGAGACTGGCAACCATCGATTTGTTGTATCAGCACCGCGTGGACCCCAACGTCCCCATCGAGGACGTCGCCGGTACCGTGAAGGAACTGATTCAGCAAGGCAAGGTGAAGCACTTCGGGTTGTCCGAGGCGAGCGCCCAGACAATCCGTCGCGCACACGCCGTCTAGCCCGTCACGGCCGTTCAGAGCGAGTACTCACTCTGGACTCGCGATGTCGAGCACAACGGCGTGCTCGCCGCCTGCGAGGAACTCGGCATCGGCTTCGTCCCGTTCAGTCCGCTAGGTGCGGGCTTTCTGACGGGCAAAATCGACACGAGCACGACCTTCAGCCGCACCGACTTCCGCAGCATCTCGCCGCGCTTTGCGCCGGACGCGCGCGCCGCCAACATGGCGATGGTCGACCTGCTGAAGCGGATCGCCGAGCGGAAGCACGCCATGCCGGCGCAGATCGCGCTCGCCTGGCTGCTCGAGCAGACACCCTGGATCGTACCCATTCCAGGCACGCGAAAGCTCGAGCGACTCGAAAAAAACATCGGCGCCGCCTCGGTGGAGCTAACCGATGCCGATCTGCGCGAGATTCACGATGCCGCATCGAGGATCACCGTGCAGGGAGCCCGGCTTCCTCAGGAAGTGCTGAAGCTGACGAACCGATGATTCGTCGACGGCGAACCCGCAGGAGATATCGAGAGACACGGCCTTCACGCCTCGCCATCGCGTCGGTGCTCGCCCTCGCCGTGGGCTGCACTGCGCCCACCGCGAATCGCGCCAGCAGCACGTCGGGCCCTCTGGTCATCGGCACACGATACCCTTTTGGTAAAAAGCTGTTCTCGGTCGATCGTTTTTGACAATACTCTTGCACCCCGGACGTGGCACCGTAGGCCCAAGTAGGGAAGGTTCTCTTTGGCCGAAACGAGCCTCGAAGCGGCGACGCGGTCGCTCGGCGCCCGGATCGATCCGGTCTTTGAGCTGTTCGACTATCTCAAAGACGTCTTGTTCTGGGTCAAAGACAAGAAAGGGATCTTCCGCTGGGTCAATACCACGTTGATGCTGCACATCGGACGGTCCAGCCGCGATCAGATCATCGGTCGAACGGACTTCGACCTGTTCGAGCCGTACCTTGCCAATCAGTATCAAATGGACGACGCGCAAGTCCTGCGCGGTCGTCCCATCACGTCACGTGTTGAGATGATCGTCTTCCATCACACGCCGCGGTGGATCGTGACTTCGAAGCTGCCCGTGCGCAACGCCAGCGGCCGCATCGTCGGAACCGCCGGTGTGGCCACGATGGCGGTGCAGGAAGGATCGAAGGTCTGGTCTGAATCGCGGCTGGCTCCGGCGATGGCATTCATCAAAGAGCATTATCACGAGCCGGTCAGCATTGGCGCGATGGCGCAGACGTGCGGCTTCTCACTTGGTTCGTTCCATCGACAGTTCAGGGATACGTATCTGTGTACGCCACACACCTACGTCCGTCAGCTCCGCGTTCGGATGAGTTGTCATGGCCTGGTCTTTTCGCGGCGGCCGATCGCAGCGGTGGCCGCCGATTGCGGATTCTCGGATCAGAGCCATTTCACCAAGGAATTCCGCCGCATCATGGGCGAAACCCCCCGCAGCTACCGCCGCCGGCACCGCCACTAGCAGGTCGCTGAAAGAGCGCCGACCTGAACTGAAAACTGAAAACCTAAAAGTAAAAAGTCGAAATGCAGGCCTAGTTTTAAGTTTTCAGTTTTAACTTTTCACTTCAGGCTGCGTTTTTCAGCAGCCTGCTAGACATCCGGGTCGTTTTCTACCAGTCTCTGACACATTTCTCCTAGATTGGAATCCCGGCGAGGCCGAGGATACGCCGATCAAGAAGGAGGATCCCGTGACACGCTGGTTGTTCACGATCGCCGTCGCCGTCCTTCTCATGATGGGAACCGCGCCGACGCCATCGGCGCAGGGCCTCACTGGTCAGATCTCCGGCACCGTCGTCGACTCGGGCGGCGGTGTCCTCCCCGGCGTCACGGTGACCATCACGAACGCGGGGACCGCGACCACGCGCGACATGGTGACCGGGTCGGACGGCGCGTTCCTGTTTCCGGACCTGCTCGCCGGAACGTACGACGTCAAAGCGGAACTACGAGGGTTCAAGACCTACGAGCAGAAGGGCATCGTGCTGTCAGCGACCGAACGTGTGGCGCTTCGGACGATTGCGCTGGCCGTCGGCGCGCTTGAGGAAACGGTGCTGGTCACGGGCGAGTCGCCCCTTATCCAGACAGCCACCGGCGCGCGGTCGGCCGTCATCGACCGCCAGAAGATGGACGACATTGCGCTGAAAGGGCGCGACTTCGCCGGCTACCTGAGGCTGCTGCCCGGCGTGATCGACACCAGGAACCGCGAGGCTCCCGGGTGGGAGAACATGAACAACCTGTCCATCAACGGCCGCACGTCGTTCAACTTCTCCTACGACGGCGTCACGAACAAGGACACGGGCCAGAACGGCGCCAACTACGCCGCTCCGGCGCTCGATTCCATCGCGGAAATCAAAGTGCAGACCGCGAATTTCCAGGCGGAGTACGGCCGCAGCTCTGGCGCCACGATCACCGTCGTCACGCGCAGCGGGTCGAAAGACTTCCATGGGTCGGCCGCGTATTACAAGCGCGACCAGGCGTTCAACAGCAACGAGTTCTTGCGCCGTCAGCAATGCGACTCAGGTCAGACGGCACAGTGCGATGCGGCACCGTACACGTTCGATAACGGGGCGTGGACGCTTGGCGGCCCGGTGCTCCTGCCGGGCGTGGCCTTCAACCGCGGGCGCAACAAACTGTTCTTCTTCTTCTCGCAGGACCGGCTCGCCCGCACCGACCCCGGCACTTTGAATCAGCGACGGATGCCGACGGCGCTCGAACGTCGTGGCGACTTTTCGCAGACGGTGGACAGTCAGGGCCGTCAAGTCTTCGTCCGCGACCCCTTGCTGTCCGGCAATTGCAGCGCGACCACGGGCGGCCCCGCGTGCTTCCCCGGCAACGTGATCCCGGCCAACCGTATCGATCCCGTGGGCCAGGCGCTCCTCAATTTGTTCCCGCTGCCGAACGCCACCGATCCGACCGGTACGAACCAGTACAACTACGTATTCCAGACCGCACAGGATTGGCCTCGCGACGATCAGGTGCTGCGCGTCGACTGGAACGTCGCGCAGAAGACGACCATGTACGGACGTCTGCAATGGGGCTATGAGAAGCGTTCCGGAGGCGTGTCGCTGCTCGGCTCAACCGGCGGGTGGCCGCAGATGGCGACGAAGTACGAGATTGACACGGTCAGTTACGTCGACACGCTGCTGCACACGTTCAATCCGACGACCTTCGCGGAGGTTACCGTTGGGGTGAACTGGGCGCATCAACACACGAGCCCGTTCGATCAGGCAGCGCTCGACACGAACGATCGGCGCGCGGTGCTGCCAGGTCTGCCGCAGTTCTTCCCGCAGGCGAATCCTGAATTCCTACTGCCGCAGGCGTCGTTCACCGGCGGGCCTCCGGGAACGATCGCCTCGTTCGGCGTCGAGCAGCGATTTCCGTTCTTCGGCTACAACACCCTGTTCAACGTATCGGGCAACCTCACGAAGCTGAAGGGCGCGCACACGATGAAAACGGGCCTGTTCGTCGAGCACACGACCCGGCCGGCGGCGCGGACATCGAGCTTCAATGGGAATTTCAGCTTCAACAACGACGGCGCGAACCCCCTCAGTACGAACGCTGGCTTCGCGAACGCGCTTCTCGGAGTCGTCTCACAATACACCGAGTCAAATGGACACCCATCGGCTCACGGAAGGTTTCTGATCACCGAGTGGTACGCGCAGGACAACTGGCGTGCGAAAAGAAATGTCACCGTCGATGCCGGCGTGCGGTTCTACTTCA
>QHWF01000171.1 GCA_003222455.1 Acidobacteriota bacterium | reverse complement strand
TTCAGCGTCGCAGCGGACGTGGGCCTATCTCTATGGTGTCGACCCGGCGAGCAGAACGGTCGCGCGCCTTGCACCGACAGACGCGAGCGTGATGTCGAGCGTCAGCGTCTCGAAAGATGGATCGACAGTCGCGTTTCTGGCCGCCGACCCTAAAACCGTGCCCGAGGTATATGTCGCAAATGTCGGGACCGCCCCTGGTTCGGCGCGAGGCCGTCCGGGCCTGCAGAGCGTGAAGAAGCTCACCAGCCTCAACGAACAGACCGGCGCGTGGGCCACCAGCGCCCTCGAGGTCGTATCGTGGAAAAGCCAGGACGGTACGACGGTCGAAGGCGTGCTGCACAAACCGCTCGATTTCGATCCGTCGCACAAGTATCCGCTCCTGGTCGTCATCCACGGCGGTCCGACCGGCGTCTCGCGGCCGGTACCGTTCACGAGCGCGACGTATCCGATCGACGTCTGGGTGCCGCGCGGCGTGCTCGTGCTCGAGCCGAACTACCGCGGCAGCGCCGGATACGGCGAGGCGTTTCGATCGCTCAACGTCAGGAACCTTGGCGTCGGCGACGCCTGGGACGTGCTCGCCGGGATCGATGCGCTGATCGCGAAGGGATTCATCGACCCGCAGAAGGTTGGCGCGATGGGATGGAGCCAGGGCGGTTACATCTCGGCGTTCCTCGCGACGCACGATGCTTCGCGCTTCAAAGCCATTTCCGTGGGCGCCGGGATCTCCGACTGGATGACGTATTACGTCAACACCGACATCCACCCGTTCACGAGACAGTACCTGAAAGCGACGCCGTGGGAGGATCCTGACATCTACGCGAAGACGTCGCCGATTACGTACATCAAGCAGGCGAAAACGCCGACGCTCGTCCAGCACGGCGCCGCCGATCAGCGCGTGCCGCTGCCGAACGCGTTCGAACTGTACCAAGGGCTGCAGGACCAGCACGTGCCGGCGAAGTTGATCGTGTATCAGGGCTTCGGCGGCATCGGCCACGGTCCGACGAAGCCGAAGAGCCATCGTGCGACGATGGAGCACAACATCGAGTGGTTCGACCAGTATCTGTTCCAGACCACGCCACGGACCACGAGCGATCAGCGGTAGCGGGGTAGCCACGGTAGTGTCCGGCTTCCACCTGGAGGCTCTTGTGTCACATCGCCGTTTTTCATGCGCCGTGTTCCTCCTTGTCTGTCTTGCGCTGGCCGCGCTCGGGCATCCCCGGGCGCAGACTCGCGCTGCTCCCGCCATCGTCGCAATTAAAGGTGGCACGATCCTGACCGTCACAAAAGGGACGATCCAGAACGGAACCATCGTGCTGCGCGACGGAAAGATTGCCGCCATCGGGACCGATGTCCCGATTCCCCCCGGCGCCGACGTCGTGGACGCCAGCGGCAGGTTCGTCTCGCCCGGCCTCGTCGATTGTCATTCGCACATCGCCGCCGACTCGATCAACGAAGGCGGCACGACGGTCAGCTCGATGACCGGCATTCAGGACGTGTTCGATCCGACCGACGTCAACATCTATCGCGATCTCGCCGGCGGTCTCACGGTCGCCAACGTCCTCCACGGCAGCGCGAATCCGATCGGCGGCAAGAACTACGTGATCAAACTGCGCTGGGGCAAGACGCGCGCCGAGGAGCTCGCGTTCGAAGGCGCGATGCCCGGCATCAAGTTCGCGCTGGGCGAGAACCCGAAACGTCCCGGCGGCGGCGCGGGCGGGCGCCAGGGCAACGGCGCGGCGCGCTATCCGGCCACCCGCATGGGCGTCGAATACGTGATTCGCGACGCGTTCAATCGCGCGAAGGCCTATCAGCAGGAGTGGCAGGAGTACGATCGCCGCCGCAAGGCGGGCGAGGACCTGGTGCCGCCGCGCCGCGATCTGCAGCTCGAGCCGCTGGTCGAGATCCTCGAAGGCAAACGCCTCGTGCACGCGCACTCGTATCGCGCCGACGAGATCCTCATGTTGATGCGCGTCGCCGAGGAGTTCGGCTTCAAGATCGCCACGTTCCAGCACGTCCTCGAGGGCTACAAGGTGGCGAAGGAGATCGCCGCGCACGGCGCCGGCGCCTCGACGTTCGCGGACTGGTGGGGCTACAAGATCGAGGCGATCGACGCGATTCCGTACAACGCCTCGTTGATGACCCGAAAAGGCGTCCTCGTCTCGATCAACTCCGACGATGCCGAGCTCGCGCGGCACTTGAACACGGAAGCGGCCAAGTCCATCAAGTGGGGCGGCCTCACCGACGACGAGGCCCTCGCGCTGGTCACGATCAACCCGGCCAGGCAGCTCCGCGTCGAGTCGCGCGTCGGTTCGCTCGAAGTGGGCAAGGACGCGGACGTGGTGATCTGGAACCATCATCCGCTCAGCACCTACGCGATTGTCGATCGCGTATACATCGACGGACAGACGTACTACGACCGGCCGGAGGACCAGAAACGGCTGACCGAGCTCGCCAGGGAGAAGGACACGCTCGCGAACGCCGAGCGGGCGGAACGCAACGAACGGCGCGGGCCATCGACCACATCGGACGCGGCGGCGCCACGTCCGCGCGAGGATCGAACCCGGGATGGAGCCGGCGGGCCATCGGATGCGGCGCAAGGCCAGCCGAACGGCAACGGGCACGGGGCCATCGCGCGCACCCAGTCGGCGCCGAGCGTCACCAGAGGGGTGCTCGCCATCACCAACGCGAGGATCTTTCCGATCGCCACGCCACCCATCGATCGCGGCACGGTGGTAATGCACGACGGCATCATCGAATCGGTCGGCGCAAACGTCAGTGTGCCGCCGGGCGCACAGATCATCGATGCCGGCGGCGCCGACGTCTATCCGGGATTCATCAACGCGCAGACGACGATGGGCCTGGAGGATCCCGGCGCGGGCAATTTCGGCGATGCGAACGAGCTGCTCGATTTCAACCCGCAACTCCGCGCGCAGGTGGCGTTCCACAACGACAGTGAAGCCATTCCGGTCGCGCGCGCGAACGGCCTCACCACCGTTGTGGCCACGCCCGGCGGTGGCCTCCTGGGGGGCCAGGCCGCGGTCATGAATCTGGACGGCTACACCTGGGAGGAGAGCACGGTTGCGGCGTCGGTCGGCATCTCGTTTCAATTCCCCCGGATCGGTGGCAGCGGCCGCGGCGGCGGTGGCGGCGCTGGGCGAGGCGGCCCGCCACCCGATCGGAGCTACGACGATCTCAAGAAGGAGCGCGACGCGCAACTCGATCGCGTGGTCAGGCTGCTGGACGACGCGCGTGCGTATGCGAAGGCCACGGGTCCCAACCGGCAGCGCGACCTCGTGCTGGAATCGCTGCTACCGGTGGTCGAGAAGCGCCAGCCCCTGATCACGCGGGTCGGCACGGAACGGGAAATCCGTGACGCGGTGGCATTCGCCGACCGGGCAGGTATCCGCGTCGTGATTGCGGCGCCGGGCGGCGAAGCCGCGATGGCTGCGGCACTCCTCAAGGACAAGAATGTGCCGGTCATCGTCCTCCAGGTGCTGTCGCTGCCCACGCGCGCCGATCTGCCGCACCAGGCCAACTACGCCGCGGCCGGCGAGCTCGTGAAGGCGGGCGTGAAGATCGCGTTGGCGGTGCCGAGCGAAACGAACGCGCGGCAACTCCCGTATCACGCGGCGGAAGCGGTGGCCTGGGGCCTGCCGCGTGAGGAAGCGCTCAAGGCGCTGACAATCAATGCGGCCGAGATGCTGGGGGTCGGCGATCGCATCGGCAGCATCGCGCGAGGGAAGCTTGGCAACCTGATCGTCACCCGGGGCGATCCGCTGGAGGTCCGCACACAAGTGACGCACGTCGTCATCGCCGGTCGCGACGTGCCGCTCGACAACAGGCATCTCGTGCTGTACGAGCGTTACTCAAAACGTCCATAGCGGCAAGCTGCGAAGTCGAATCTCGTGCAGGCAGATCGCGGATCATCACGAAGTCACGAAGCGACACGAAGTTCACGAAGACAGGATTTGTACGAACAACCTTCGTGTTCTTCGTGGGCCTTCGTTTCTTCGTGAAAGGCCGTGTGGGACTGACGATCGTTTGGATTCAGGATCATGGAACCATGAAACGCTCACTAATCGCTTTCGCCGTCGCGCTCTCGCTGCCGTTCGTGCTGCGCGCCGACGCGCCGAATGTGTACGCGATCCGCGGTGCGCACGTTGTCACGGCCGCTGGTGCGCCTCTCGAGTCCGGCACCATTGTCATCAGGCGCGGCGTCATCGAGGCCGTCGGCGCGAACGTCGCGGTCCCGGCGGAAGCCGACGTCATCGACGGCAGCGGGCTGACGGTGTATCCCGGGCTGATCGATCTCGGCAACACGCGGGCCGCCGATCAGCCGGCGCCGCAGATGCCGCAGGACCTGAACACCACGGCCGAAGTGGAGCGCTGGAAACGGGCGCAGATCCTGAAACCGCAGGCGCGCGCCGCCGACGCCGTCAAGGTGGACGACGCCGAGTTGTCGCGGCTGGCGGCAGCGGGCATCACGTCGGTGCTGGCGCTGCCGGCCGGCGACGTGATCGCGGGCCAGAGCGCGCTGGTGAACGTGGCCGCACCGCCCGAGCAGCCTCAGATCGGCAACATTGTCGACGCACGGCGCGGCCTGATTGTGGTGAAGACGCCGGTCGCATTCCACGTTTCGTTTCCGGAGCGGCCGCGGGCCGGCGGCAATGCCTATCCGCAGTCGCTGATGGGCGTCATCGCATTCGTTCGCCAGACCTTTCTCGATGCGCAGCATCGTCGAGATGTCGTGCGGGCGTCGCAGGGAAGCCGGCCGCGCGCCGTGGCGGGAAGCGACGCGATCGACGATCCCGCGCTGGAGGCGCTGCAGCCGGCGGTGGACGGGAAGGTGCCGGTCGCGTTCGAAGCGAACGAGGCGCGTGAGATTCTGCGGGCGCTGACGGTCGCCAGCGAGCTGCAGCTGCAGCCCATCGTCACGGGCGCACGGGAAGCCGCCAGCGTCGCCGGCGACCTGAAGAAACAGAACGTTCGCGTCGTCTACAGCCTCAACTATCCGCAGCGTCCGCGCATGCTCGCACCCGACGCGGACGAACCGCTTCACGCGTTGCGAATCCGGGCGGAGGCGCCGAAGGTCCCGGGCGTGCTGGCGAGAGCCGGTGTGCCGTTTGCGTTCGCATCGGCGGGCCTCAACGAACCGAAGGACTTCGTCGGGAACGCCGGCAAGGCGGTCAAAGCCGGGCTGTCCGAAGATGCCGCGATCCGCGCGCTGACGATCGACGCAGCGAGGATCGCGGGCGTCGCCGATCAGCTGGGATCGCTCGAGAAGGGAAAGATCGCAAACGTGATTGTGACCGACGGTAACCTGTTCGACGAGAAAACCACGGTGAATGGTCGCGGCCGCCCGTAACGGTCAAGTCGCGTCTCTAGCCGTGCTTGCACGGCCTGAATGTGTACGAAACTGTCAACTTTGCCGTGCAACCCCGGCTTAGCCGCGGCCGCGGATCTAGTAACGAAGGTCCGCCGTCCAGCAACGCTTTTTACTCGTCGGTTTGAGGCGGAGCTTCGTTACACCAAACGTCACGGTCGAACGCAGAGGCCGCAAGGGACGCAAAGGAAGACAGTATTTCTTAGCGGCCTTCGCGGCCTTTGCGTTCCAGGAGCGGCGTCAGTTAGTCGGACACGCTCCCAGGCAGGGCGACGAGTTCTTCCAGATATTCCACGGCTGCGGGCACACCATTGCGTGACGCGATCACCGGACCGCACGCCCTCGCACGACCGCGAATCTCGCGGTCGTTGAGGGCGCGATCGAGCCGTTCGGTCAGAACATCCGCCGTCACGAGATCCACCGGTAGCGGGCGTGGGCCGAGGCCGAGCCGCTCGACGCGGCTCGCCCAATAGTACTGATTGGGGACATGCGGCAGGACAACCTGCGGCACGCCCGCCCGTGCGACCGCCGTCGTCGTGCCGGCATCGCCATGGTGGACGGCGACGGCCACACGCGGCAGCACGGTCTCGGGCGGAAGCTCGCCGGCCACCAGCACGTCTTCCGAGTCGACAAGGTCTTGACCGAGGGACGCCTGTCCGCCTGCCATCAACACGCCGCGGCCGACGGCATGTCCGGCAGCGACCACGTGATCGGCAAGCTCACCGGCGCGGCTCGCGTTCATGCTGTCAAACTCGACGTAGATCGGCGCCGGATTCAGATCGAGAAACCGCGCGATGCGTGGATCGAGATCGGGTTGCGGCTCATCGAGCACCCAGGCGTCGGTCGGGATCACCGTGAGCGGCGCATCATCGCCGAGCGGCGCGAGATCCGGATCGGCGGCGAGGAGCGTCGCATGACGGGTGAGATGCGACAACGGATTGAACAGCGACGCCAGGCCGAGCCGGGCGCGGCCGCCATTCACCGAGCGGCGCAGTGCGAGGCCCGCCAGCGGCATCCCCCACTCCCACAGGAAGCGGTTCAGGAACCGCGGCAGCGCCTGCGTTTTCACCATCGGCGGCGGCGAGGCGTCGTTCGGGACCGCGCAGGGGCAGAACACCGCGTTCACGTACGTGACGCCCCACTGCTCGGCCACCGATGCCGCGGCCACCTGCGCGCCGGAGCCAACGATGGCGTCCACGTGCGAATCGATCCTGCCGAACGATTCGAACAACGCCGGCACGACGACATCGACGAACTGGCGCCACGGCCAGCGCCCAGAAGCCACGGCCGCACCGCGCGATCCGAACGTCCCGGCGACGTCGATGCCGTTCGGTTCGCCCGGAAATCCGGAGTCGCGGATCCATCGGACACAATCATCCGGCACGAGAAACGACGGTTCGTGACCGCGTTCACGCAGACCGCGTGCCAGGGCCAGCAGCGGCTGCACGTCGCCGCGCGTGCCGTGAGGAGCCAGCAACACCTTCATCGTTCGCAAGCTGGTCCTACCGACGCCGCCACACGGCACGACAATCAACGCAGAAACCGCAGAACTCGCAGAACAAAACCGGTTTCTCTGCGGGTTCCGCGAGTTCTGCGTTGATCGTCGTGGCTAGAGTGTCCCAGGAGTGAACGAACAGGATTTTCCTCCTGTCCTCCCCGTCCTTCCGTGGTAAGCGGTCTCCTGGCCGGACCATCTCGCGAGTATACTCACCGTCTTTCAGAGAAAGCCGACAGCACATGGTCTCGACTGCGGTCTTGCGTCCAAGCCTGACGCCGAATCAGGTACGCGGGTTCTGGGCGGCCTGGGGCGGCTGGGCGCTCGACGGGATGGACTCGTTCATCTACGCGCTCGTGCTCGCGCCCGCGCTCCGTGAGCTCCTGCCGCGATCCGGCATCGCGGCCACGGGAGAGAACATCGGGTATTACGGCAGCGTGCTGTTCGCGCTGTTTCTCATCGGGTGGGGCCTCTCGATGATCTGGGGGCCGGTTGCGGATCGGTTCGGGCGCGTCCGCACGCTGATGCTGACGATCCTGTGCTATTCGCTGTTCACGTTTCTCGGCGCGCTGGTGACAAACGTGTGGCAGCTCGCCGCATGTCGCCTGCTGGCGGGTGCCGGCATCGGCGGCGAATGGTCGATGGGCGGCACGTTCGTCGCCGAGGAATGGCCCGAGGACCGCCGCAAGATGGGCGCCGGTTACATGCACACCGGTTACTATTTCGGTTTTTTTCTCGCGGCGCTGGCGAACTATGTCGTCGGCGCGCGCTACGGCTGGCGCTGGATGTTCGTGGTCGGCGGCACACCGGCGCTGCTCGTCACGTTCATCCGGTACGGCGTGCGCGAATCGGATGCCTGGAGAACGCGCGTCGCCGAGCGCCGGCGGCCCGCGCTCGGTGAGGCGTTCGGACAGCTCTTCTCGCCCACCTACGCGCGCCGAACGATTCTGAACTCGTTGTATCTGCTGGTGTCGATCGTCGGCCTCTGGGCCGGATCGGTCTACGTGCCGGCATCGGTCACCGAGCTGGCCCGTCGCGCCGGCTACAGCGCGGCCGACGCGGCGCGGCTCGCCTCCTACGGCACGATGGTGCTGTCGGCGGGAACGATCCTGGGGTGCATCGCGCTGCCGCCGCTCGCCGAATCGCTCGGCCGGCGATTGACGCTCGGCGCGTATTTCGTCGTGATGTTCTTCAGCATCTCCATCGGATTCGGTTACGTGTTCTATCTGTCGGCCGGCGCCCTGACCTGGTTCGTCATCGTGCTCTTTTTTCTCGGCCTCGGCGGCGCGAACTTCGCCATGTACACGCTGTGGCTGCCGGAGCAGTACGCGACCGCGTGCCGCGCCAGCGCGTTTGCGTTCGCGACGTCGATCGGCCGGTTCGCGGGGGCCGGCATCACGTTCCTCGTCGGCGCCGGCGTCAGCCATTTCCACACCATCGGCACGCCGGTGGCGCTGACCTCCCTGGCGTTTCTCGCCGGTCTCGCGCTGCTGCCATTCGGCGAGGAGACAACGGGCAGGCCGTTGCCGCCATAATCCGCGGGCTCTGGTGCTCTCAGCAACGGATCGGGCCGCTCGCCGCATCTTTTGCCACGAAAACACGAAACCACGAAGACGACCTATTGGTCAGGGAATCTGTATGAGGTCGAGAACTCTATCGGTGTTCAGCCATTTCGAAATTCTTCATCGTGCGTTCTTCGTGTCTTCGTGTCTTCGTGTCTTCGTGGCCAATTGGCTTCGTGGCCTTTCCATCTCGATGCGAATACTCACCTCTCTATCGCATCACGAGATGCACCGACGTCGCCTTGATCGCCGCCGTAATCGGCATTCCCGGTTCGAGCTTCAACTCTTCGCTCGCGCGATGCGTCACGAGCGCGTCGAGTGGAAACCCGCAGTCCAGCGACACGCGATCGACCGCCCCTTCAGGGCTGATCGAGACGACGCGGCCGGCAAGATGGTTGCGGGTGCTGACGTGCACCGCCGATTGGACCTGCAGCGTCACGTCTTCCGCACGAATGCACGCGTAGACGTCCGAGCCGACGGCGACACCGTCGCGGTCGGCCACCTGCAGGAGCACGGAACCGATCGTCACGCTGACGAGGCCCTGCCCCGATTCGACGACCTGCGCCGGCAGAACGGCTTCGACGCCGAGCGATGCGGCGACCTCGACGTCGATCGGCCGGCTGAACACCTCGCTGATATGCGCGGTCTGACGCACCCGTCCGCCAATCACCACCGCCATCAGGTCGCCCATCGCGAGCGCCTCGCCGCGGTCGTGCGTGACCAGGACCGCAGGCGTGCCGATCCGCCGCAGCAACGTGCGCACGTCCCGCCGCAGGCGGATCCGCGCCGGCGCATCGAGCGCGGCAAAAGGCTCGTCGAGCAGCATGAGCTGCGGCTGCGGCGCGAGCGCGCGCGCCACGGCGACCCGCTGCGCCTGTCCACCCGACAACGCCCGGGGGTGTCGCACCGCCAGATCGGCGATATCGAGCAGTTCGAGCAGTTCGTCCGAGCGCCGATGGCGGCGATCCGGCGGCCAGGCGCCGAGCCCGTATTCGATGTTGTCCCGCACGGATAAATGCGGGAACAGGGCCGGCTGCTGCGACACGACGCCGACACGGCGCTGCTGTGGTGTCCGCCAGATGCCGGCGGCTGAATCGCACCACGTCTCGCCGGCCCAGCGGACCAGCGCGCGATCCGGCCGCTCGAGCCCGGCAATCTGTCTCAGGATGGTGGTCTTTCCGCCGCCGGATGGCCCGAACAGGACGAGAAACCCGCCCGGTGGCAGAGGCACATCGAGCTTCGGTGCGACGATGAAGCGGCTGGCGAAACGCTGCTCGACATCGAGCCGCAGGGTGGAAGCGCCGTCGCTCACCGTTCCGTCGCAATCCATACCCGGCGGTGCAGCGAGTACGTGATCGTCAGGATCACGAACGACAGCACGAGCAGCAGCAACGAGGTGCGCGATGCGGCGCGATAGTCGAGCGACTGGACGGCGTCGTAGATCGAGATGGACACGGTACGGGTGACGCCGGGCAGGTTGCCGCCCACCATCAGCACGACGCCGAACTCACCCAGCGTGTGCGCGAAGCTCAGGACGATTCCCGTGATGAGGCCGCGCGTGGACAGCGGCACGACGAGGCGGCGGAACGTGGCGAGCCGGGACACGCCGAGCGACCACGAGGCTTCGAGCAGGCGCCGATCGACCGACGCGAATTCCGCGCTGAACGGCTGCACCGCGAATGGCAGGGAGTACAGCACCGACGCCACCAGCAGCCCTTCGAACGTGAATGGCAGTCCGTGCCCGGCGAGCCGCGCATAGCCCCTGCCGACCGGGCTGAGCGGTCCAATCGCGATGAGCACGTAGAAACCGAGGACGGTGGGCGGGAGCACCAGCGGCAGGGCCACGATGGCTTCCACGAGAACCTTCCAGCGGCGGGGTGAATACACAATCCAGTACGCGATGGGCACGCCAATCGCGAGCAGCACGAGCGACGTTGCCGCCGCGAGACGGACGCTGAGCCACAGCGCAGTCCAGTCCACGGCTACTCCTCCGGCATGAAAAACCCGTACTGCTCGAGCACAGCCCTTCCGTCCGCACCGACGAGAAACGTCCGCAGGGCGCGCGCGGCTTCGACGTCGGCGGCCCATCGCAGGATCACGCCGCCCTGCACGATCCGTGGATAGGCGGCGAGCGGCACGTCAACGTAGCGCCCCAGCGACCTGACCGGTGGCGCGAGCGCCAGGGACAATGCAACGATGGCCGCGTCGGCCGCGCCGCTCTGCGCGTACTGGAGCGCCTGCTCGACATTCTCGCCGTACACCAGCTTCGCCCTGGCGGCGTCGTACACGCCGGCGTTCCGCATCGCCGCGATCGCCGCCCGCCCGTACGGCGCGTGCTCGGGATTGGCAATCGCGACGTGGGTGACCGACGGATCGGCGACGGTCGCGAGGCCGCGGCCGGCGACGTCGACAGCGGACGCTGCGCGCACCCACAGCACGAGGCGCCCGACGCCGTACGTGAATTCGCTGCCGGGGAGTGTCAGCCCGCGAGCCGACAATTGCCGCGGATATTCGACATCGGCCGAGAGAAACATGTCGAAGGGCGCCTGGTTCAACAGCTGCGCGTGAAACGTCCCCGACGACCCGTAGGACGCCAGCACCTCGACATCGCGAGCCGCGTCGAAGCGGCGGACGACCTCGTTCAAGGCAAATCGAAGGTCGGCGGCTGCGGCGACGCGCACGTGCCGGCGGCCGGGCCTGACACGCTCGATCGTCGGCCGATAGTAGGCACACAACGCCAGCGTCAGCACGGCCGCGCCCGCCACGGCGGCGGCTGTGATTCGGAGCTTCACAATCGTCGAACAGCTTAATATGATTTGAGCCGAATTCGTAAACGGGTTCAACCAGCCATGAGGCTCCTGACCGTCAGAGAGGCCGCCGAACGCCTCGGCGTCGGCTACTCCACGCTGAAGCAGTGGATTTACCAGGGACGGGTCCGCACGCGCGTGACCGGCGGCGGCCATCACCGGATTCCCGAGGGCGAGGTCGACCGGCTGCTCGCTCCGTCTGCGGCGACGGCCGCCAGAGCGCCGGCACCGGAGCGCAGCGGCGCCATCGTCTCGATCAGCGGCCGCAACCAGCTCCGCGGATACGTCGACGAGGTCCGGGCCGAAGGCCTGCTCGCGCAGGTGCGCCTCCGGATCGGCGACCAGATCCTGACTGCCGTGATCACACGCGATGCCGTCGACGAGCTGAAACTGCGCCGCGGCGACGAAGCGCTCGCCATCGTGAAATCCACCGAAGTCATGATCGCGCGCGAGGCGCACGAGGCTGGCCCGGCGGCCGCTTCACGCTCCCGGGCAAAACGGCGCGGCGGACGGCCGAAGCGTTAGGAGCGCGACGAAGTGACGCCGCCGTAGAACGCAAAGGCCGCGAAGGCCGCGAAGAAATCCTGGCTTACTTTGCGTCCTTTGCGACCTCTGCGTTCGATCGTGACGTTTCTCCAGCGCGACACTTCTAACGAGTCGTGACACGTCGAAGCGCGTCGAAGCGCGCCGTTGACAGGCTGATTGTCGATCGATTACGCTCACACCTTCGATGGCAACCTTCCATCATGCGCATCATCGTCACATCCATTCGCGGCATCATGGCTGCGGGGCGCGCATGATCCGGGTCGTCGACTGACACCGGACCAGGGACCAGGGATCAGCGAGCGCCCCGCCACTTCGGCGGGGCTTTTTGTTTTTATGGACTATTCGAAGCTCGATGGGCTCGTGCCGGCTGTGATTCAGGATGCCGAATCGTCCGAGGTCCTGATGGTCGGGTTCATGAACGAGCAGGCGCTCGCGCACACGCAGCGCACCGGCTACGCGACGTTTTTCAGCCGCACGCGCCAGAAGCTCTGGATGAAAGGCGAATCGTCGGGGAACAAGCTCGAAGTCGTGGAGATCCTCGTCGATTGCGATGAAGATACCCTGCTCGTGAAGGTGAAGCGGCTCGGTGACGGGAACGTCTGTCACACGGGTGCGCGAAGCTGCTTTTATCGTTATTTGAGTCAGCACCATGTGGTGAAGTGACGCCGTAGTGAAGCGAAACGAACCGAAGTGATGCCCCTGAAACTTGGCCTGCCGAAGGGATCATTGCAGGACGCGACGATTCAGCTGTTCGCGCGCGCCGGCTTCAACGTCTACGTCAACGCGCGGTCGTACTTTCCCATCATCGACGACCCCGAAATCGAGTGCCTCCTGATCCGCGCGCAGGAGATGGCCCGGTACGTCTCGGACGGTGTGCTCGACGCCGGACTGACCGGTCAGGACTGGATCGCCGAGCACGAGCTCGGCGACGGCACGACCGGTGTGCTCACTCGCATCGCCGATTTAATCTACGCCAAGCAAAGCTTTGGCAAGGTGCGCTGGGTGCTCGCCGCGCCCGAGGACTCGGCGATCCGGTCCGCCGCGGATCTGGACGGCAAGACCATCGCGACCGAGCTGGTGCGCGTCACCCGCGCGTACTTCGCGCAACGCGGCGTGACGGTGAACGTCGAGTTCTCCTGGGGCGCCACCGAGGTGAAGCCGCCGGTGCTGGCCGACGCGATCGTCGAGGCGACGGAAACGGGATCCACGCTGCGGGCCAACCGGCTGCGGATCCTCGATACGGTGATGGAATCGAATACGCAGTTGATCGCGAACCACACCGCGCTCGCCGACACGTGGAAGCGCACAAAGCTCGATAACATTGCGCTGCTGCTGAAGGCGGCCATCGAAGCGCACGGCCGGGTCGGGCTGATGTTGAACGTCCGCCGCGCCGATCTGGACGGCGTCCTCGCATTGCTGCCGGCCTTGCAGCGCCCGACCATCTCGGCGCTCAGCGACGATCAATGGGTCGCGGTCAATACGATCATCGAGGAGCGCACGGCGCGCGATCTCATTCCGCGGCTCAAAGGCGCGAAGGCCCAGGGGATCGTCGAGTATCCGTTGAACAAGATCGTGCTGTGAGGGGAACGGCGCGGAACTGAAAACATGTCACGGCAATGGAAACCAAGGACACCAAGGACACAAAGAATAAAGAATGGATGTTGATAACTGGTCACGAACTGGATTTTCATGCTACGGGGTGAGCGGTCGCTGATGACGACTTTGTGGTGATGTGGCGTGGAATTATGGGCTCGTGCGTAGATGCCGCCAATTCGAATCATCGAATCACGTAACGCCGCAGCGCTCGATCGGTTCCTGCGGCCGCGTGCGCAACGCGGCGCGGCGTTCGAACGGCGGGTGCGACGCATCGTCGACGGCGTTCGCGCCGGTGGCGATCGTGCGCTGGTGCGATTCGCACGACGATTCGACGGTATGTCGCCGCCGCTCGAAGTGTCGGTCCGGGAGATGCGCACCGGGGCCGCCCGGGTCGAGCCCGCCGTGCGCCGCGCGCTGGCACAGGCGGCCGAGCACATCGCCCGCGTCGCCTTTCATCAGATCCCGCCACACTGGGACGCGGCGGTGGCGCCCGGCGTCTGGGTGGAGCAACGCGTCGAACCGCTCGCCCGCGTCGGCTGTTACGTACCGGGCGGACGCTTTCCGCTCCCTTCGTCTCTGCTCATGACCGCCGTGCCGGCACGCGTCGCCGGCGTGCGCGAAATCGTCGCGGTCTGCCCGCGGCCGGAGCCGCCGGTCATGGCGGCGGCCCTCGAGGCCGGGGTGACGACGATGTTCCGTGTCGGCGGCGCGCATGCGATCGCCGCGATGGCCTTCGGGACCAGGCTGCTGCCGCGGGTGGACAAAATTGTCGGCCCGGGCAACCGATACGTCGCCGTCGCCAAAGCGATCGTCGCGGGCAGCTGCGCGATCGACTTCCATGCGGGACCGACGGAAATCGTCGTCGTCGCCGGGACGGGCCATGCGTCGTGGATCGCCGCGGATCTGGTCGCGCAGGCGGAGCACGATCCGGAAGCGCGATCCATCTTCATCACGTGGAACCGGACGCTGGCCCGGCGCGTCGCGACGGCCCTCAGGGACCTCAGCACCGGTCGGGCCATCGCGCAGCGCGCTCTCTCGACGCGTGGCGCGGTCATCGTCACGCGATCGGATCGGGAAGCGATCGAGCTCGCCAACCGGATTGCTCCCGAACACCTCGTACTGGATGGCGAGGCGCTGGCCCGGCGGCCGCTGACCGCGGGTTCGGTATTCATCGGCCGGATGACGGCGCCGGCGGCGGGCGATTACGCGATCGGATCGAACCACGTGCTGCCGACCGCCGGCGCGGCGCGCTTCCGCGGCGGCTTGAGCGCCGCCGATTTCGTGCGTGTGATGTCGGTGCAGCGTATGACCCGCGACGGCCTCGCACGCCTGACGCCGACGATCCTGTCGCTCGCCCGCGCCGAAGGCCTGACGGCTCACGCCGAGTCGATCGAGATCCGCTTGAAATGAGTCATTATCAAAAGCCCCCGGAGTTGTACGACGGGCTCCGGCTCCATCAGAACGAGAACACCGGCGGCTGCTCGCCTCGCGTGCTGGCGGCGCTGGCGGCCCTGCGCGCGGACCAGGTTGGTTTCTATCCGCCGTACGCCGGTGCGACCAGCGCGATTGCGACCTATCTCGGCGTGCCGGCCGACCAGATCACGCTGACGAACGGGCTCGACGAAGGCATCATGGCGCTCGCAGTCGCCTGTCTGCGACCGTCGCCGGGCAGCGCCGTGCCCGAAGCGATCGTGCCGGAGCCGGCGTTCGAGATCTTCCGCTTCGACACCGCTGTCGCCGGAGGACGGCTCGTGCAGGTGATGCCGCACGCCGATTTCAGCTTCCCGCTGACCGAGGTGCTGGCGGCAATCACGCCGAACACGCGTGTGGTGTTCCTCACCAACCCGAACAACCCGACCGGCGTATCGATGCCGCTCGATGCCATTCGCACGCTCGCCGCCGGCGTTCCTGACGGCGCGATGGTCTTTGTCGACGAAGCCTATGCGGAGTTCGCCGGCGAGTCCTTCATTCAGGACCTGCCGTCGTACCCGAACGTCGTTGTCGGCCGGACGTTTTCGAAAGCGTTTGGCCTGGCGGGTCTGCGAATCGGCTGCCTCGTCGGTTCGCCCGACACGCTGGATCCGATCCGGCGCGCGATTCCGGTGTACAGCGTCAACGTCGCCGCTGCGGCCGCCATCCAGGCGGCGCTCGGCGATCTCGATCATGTGCACGAGTACTTGCGACAGGTATCCGAATCCAGAGAGCTGCTGTATCAGGCGTGCGATCGGCTCGGGCTGAAGTACTGGAGGAGCCGTGCCAATTTCGTGCTGGTCTGCGCCGACGCGCGGACCGATCAGCTCGTCAACGGGGCGTTCGCCCGCGGGGTCTACATCCGCAATCGATCGACGGAGCCCGGCTGCGCCGGCTGCATTCGCATCGGCACCGGCATCGTGGAGCATACGCGCCGGTGCATTGCCGTCATGGAAGAGGCCTTGTGCGCCGCGCCCTGATCGATCGTCGAACGACGGAAACACACATCGTGCTGAGGCTCGCGCTCGACGGCAAGGGACGGTACCAGGTCCGCACCGGCATCCGTTTCCTCGATCACATGCTGGAGCTGTTCGCGCGGCACGGCGCATTCGACCTGCGCGTTCAGGCCGATGGCGACCTCGACGTGGATCAGCATCACACGGTGGAAGATCTCGGCATCGCGCTCGGCGAGGCCGTCTCGAGGGCGCTCGGCGATCGGCGCGGCATCAACCGGGCGGGATACTTCGTGATGCCGATGGACGACACGCTCGCCGTCGCGGCCATCGATCTCGGCGGGCGGGCGCACGCGGTGGTGGACGTGCGGGTGAACGCGGCGCGCGTCGGCGACCTTCAGGCGGAGCTCGTCCACGATTTCTTCGAAGGGTTCGCAACCGGCGCCCGCGCGAACGTGCACCTGAAGGTGCTCTACGGCCGGTCGAGTCATCACAAGGTGGAAGCCGTGTTCAAGGCGTTCGCGCGCGCGTTGCGGGTCGCACCAAGGGGCTGCTTTGATCATCGCCCCTGGCCACCACGATCAACGCAGAACCCGCGGAACCCGCAGAGCATACCGGTTTTGTTCTGCGAGTTCTGCAGTTTCTGCGTTGAATGTCGTGCCGTGTGGCGGCGTGAGTTACTCGGACGCGCTGCTGGAAAATGACAATGATTGCACTAATTGATTACGGCGCCGGCAATCTCACGTCGGTGAAGAAAGCGCTTGCCGCGATTGGCGCCGAGGTGTTCACGCCGAGGCGTCCGGAAGACATCGCACCGGCACAGGGCGTGATCGTCCCCGGGGTTGGTCATTTCGGCGCGACGAACAGCCTCGACCAGCGCTGGATGGACGCGATTCTGGAGCGGATCGGTGAAGGACGCCCGCTGCTCGGGATCTGTCTCGGCATGCAGTGGCTGTTCGAGGGCAGCGACGAAGCGCCGGACTGCCGCGGCCTTGGCGTTCTTGGCGGCCGCTGTTACCGCCTGGGCGCCGCGGGCACGGTGAAAGTCCCGCACGTCGGCTGGAACAGTCTGACCTTTCAACCCGGTGCGTCGATCGTGGACGGCATCACGCCCGGAGCCCAGGTGTACTTCACCCACAGCTACGTCGTCCCCATCACGAGCGATACCGTGGCGATGTCGAATCACGGCGAAGCGTTCGCGGCCGTCGTTCAGCACGGCCAGGTGGCCGGCGTCCAGTTTCATCCGGAGAAGTCGGGCGACGTCGGTCTGCGGGTGCTGCGGAATTTCGTCGCGTTGACGTGACGACGTAGGAACGCAAAGGCCGCTAAGGCCGCAAAGGAAAACCGGTCACTTGGCCGCCGCTGTATTCACCATGCGAATCCAACGCAACGAAGTAAGGCATAAGACCGTCAAGGACCTGAAGAAGATCGCCTCAGCGGCCTTCGCGGCCTTTGCGTTCAAACGGGTTCTCGCCTTTCGAACGATACAGACTGCCGATGCTGTCTAAGCGCATCATCGCCTGCCTCGACGTGCGCGATGGGCAGGTGGTCAAAGGGGTGAACTTCGAAGACCTCCGGTCCGCCGGTGATCCGGCGGAGCTCGCGCGGCGTTACAACGCTGAAGGGATCGACGAGCTCGTGATCCTCGACATCACCGCGACGCTCGAGGCGCGCCGCGCGCTGCCCGCGACGATCCGCGCGGTTGCGCGGGAGCTGTTCATCCCGCTTGCGGTGGGCGGAGGGATCCGCTCCGAAGCCGATGCCGCCGCCGCCATCGACGCCGGCGCCGACAAAGTGAGCGTGAACACCGCGGCGCTGACCGATCCGCGGATCATCACGACGCTGGCGGATCGCTACGGCAGCCAGGCCGTGGTGGTCGCTGTCGACGCGAAGCGAATGCCGCCGGAGGAATCGGCCGCCGGCGGCGCACGCTTCGCCGTCTATGCGCGCAGCGGGCAGACCGCCGTGAACCGTGATGCCGTCGAATGGGCGCGTGAAGCCGAGTCCCGGGGCGCCGGCGAAATCCTCCTGACGTCGATCGATCGCGACGGGACGAAACGCGGATTCGAGTGCGAGCTGACCGCGGCGGTTTCGCGCGCGGTCTCGATTCCGGTCATCGCATCGGGAGGCGCCGGCACGCTCGGCCACTTCGTGGAGGTGTTCACTGACGGCTGCGCCGACGCCGCGCTCGCCGCCTCGATTTTTCACTATGCTGAAACGAGCGTACGGGCGCTGAAAGAGCATCTGCACGCGCATCATATTCCGGTACGACGGTGAATCACGGACGTGCGCAACGATGAACGCCAAGGCCGCAAAGGCCGCAAAGAAAAACTGGTTTGCCTATTGGACTTCTGCACAGTTCGCGTGGCCCCGGTTAGTCGTCGCGTGAAAACAAGATCTTCGCGGCCTTTGCGGCCTTTGCGTTCTTCGTAAGAGGGGCGACGCTCAC
>QHWF01000765.1 GCA_003222455.1 Acidobacteriota bacterium | reverse complement strand
ACGTATTGTAGGTGCCCGTGCCGGCGTTCTTCGGGACGGCCTCGGGCGAAGGCTCCTGATTGCGTTCAGCGGCCTGGCGCTCCCACTCCGCGGCTTCTTCCGGCGTGAAGAAGGCTTTCTCTTTCAACTCCAGCGGGCGTTCGAGTGGAGTGGCGGTAGCGGAGTTCCAGATGCCGTCGAAACCGGGATGCGCGTCGGGAGCGGTGCCGGGACCCGCGGCGAATGCGGGCAACAGGCCCGGCGCCGCCAGTAACAGACACAGGAAAAGTCGTCGTCGAGTCACGCATCCATCCTCGTCGAGTCACGCGCGGGAAACCGGGCTGCGGGCTCACAAGACGATGTCGAGCCGGCCGTCGCAGCTCAACGAACTATAGGCCGCCAGCTACCTTCCGCGTACGGGTTTTGACACACGCCAAGAGTCTGCCTCGATCCGGCCGAAAGTCAGGCCACAGCCATTGATGCCCGCGGCGGCATGATAGACTCGCGGTTCCAGCCCCGGCAACCGACACAACTGCAGGCAGGTGTGACATGCGCACGGGCGACATCCGGATGCTGCTCATACTCGTCGCCGGATTGATCGGCGGCTTCACGCTCACGCTCCGCGGACAGGCCGCCGCGCCACAGGCGACAGAACAAGCCCGCAATCCTTTCTCCGGCGATCCGAAAGCCATCACGTACGGGGCGGTGCTGTTCCGGCAGGAGTGTGTGTTCTGTCATGGCGTTGGCGCTCGCGGCGGCATGCGCGGTCCGGATTTGACGACGGGGTCGTGGAATCACGGCGGCTCCGATGCCGATCTCGTTCGCACGATCGCCGATGGCGTGCCGGGGACCGCGATGCCACCGAACAAGCTCACGGCGGATGAAATGTGGCAGATCGTTGCGTACCTGCGCACGCTGCAACAGCCAGTCGCTCCCGCCGTCGGCGATCGAGCGCGCGGCGAGGCGCTGTTCTTCAACGCTGGCCGCTGCTCGTCGTGTCACATGGTCAACGGACGCGGCGGACGGCTGGGGCCGGAACTGTCGACGGTGGGCTCGGCCCGATCGCGAGCCTATCTGGTGGACTCCATTCGTCAACCGGCGAAGCAACTGACCCAGAATCGCACGTTCGGCGACTCCGCGCTGAAATACGACACGGTGACGGCGGTCACCGCCGACGGTCGCACAATCGTCGGCGTACCGATGAACGAAGACACGTTCACCCTCCAGGTGATGGACATGAACGAGCGCATTCACAGCCTGGACAAGAAAACCCTGAAGAGCGTGAGGCACGAAAACCGGTCACTGATGCCCACGTACGACACCGGTCGACTCCCCGACGCCGATCTCGACAACCTCGTCGCCTACCTCCAGTCGCTGCGGACGACACCGACCGTTCGGAAGGGTGGCTCGCATGAAGATCATTAGACATCTTCCAGTAACGAAGATTCGCTCGCTCTGCCGAGGCTCGGCTCTACTCGGCGGTTTGACGCGAAGCTTCGTTACCATCCTGCTGGGACTCTGTCTCACGGCGTCGTCCGCATCGGCGCAGGTGACGTCGGAGCGGCTGGTCAACGCCGCGGCCGAATCGCAGCAGTGGCTGATGTATTCGGGCGCCTACGACGGGAGCCGGTTCACGCCGCTCGATCAGATCAATCGGACCAACGTGCAGCGCCTCTCACTGCAATGGGTCTTTCAGACCGGCGTTCGCGGCCGGCACGAGACCACACCGCTTGTCATCGACGGCGTGATGTATCTGACGACGCCCCAGAACCACGCCTACGCAGTGGACGTTCGAACGGGCCGTCCACTCTGGCATTATGAGCGAAACCTGCCGAAGACCATGTCGCTCTGCTGCGGTCCGCAGAACCGCGGCCTGGCCGCGCTCGGAGACCGCGTGTTCATGGGTACGCTCGACGCGCATGTCGTCAGCCTCGACGCGAAGACCGGCCGCGTGCGTTGGGATGTCGAAGCGGCCGGCGCGGACCAGGGATACAGCTTCACCGGCGCGCCGCTGGTCGTGAAAGACAAAGTGATCGTGGGAGTCGCCGGCGGCGAGTACGGCGTTCGCGGCTTCCTCGACGCGTACGAGGCCGAGTCCGGGAAACGTGCGTGGCGGTTCTACACGATCCCCGGCGACGGGGAGCCTGGCAACGACACCTGGAAGGGCGACTCGTGGAAGCGCGGCGGCGCTCCGACCTGGGTCACCGGCTCATACGATCCAGGGCTGAACCTGCTCTACTGGGGAACCGGCAATCCGGGGCCGCAGATGTACGGCGCCAACCGCCTTGGCGACAATCTCTACTCTGATTCGCTGGTCGCCCTCGACCCCGACACCGGCACGTTGAAGTGGCACTTCCAATTCACGCCGCACGACGTGCACGACTGGGACTCCACGCACACGCCGATCCTGTTCGACGACACGATCGCCGGACAGCCGCGCAAGCTCGTCGCCGTTGCGAACCGCAATGGGTTCTTCTACGTGCTGGATCGCGTGACCGGCGCCTTCCTGCTCGCCAGACCGTATACGCAAGTGACGTGGGCGAAGGAGATCGACGCAAACGGCCGCCCCGTGCTGGTACCGAACACCGACCCGACGGCCGAGGGTAATCGCGTCTGTCCGAGCGGCACCGGTGGAACCAACTGGCACTCGCCGTCATACAGTCCGCGAACACATCTCGTCTACTTCTTCAGCTACGAGCGGTGCGACACGTTCATGTCGGACGAGAAGCTCGAACCGCCGTATCGGGCTGGCCGGCTGTTCATCGGCAGCGCATTTTTCCCGCTTCCCGAAGAACGGCAGGAGAGCGCCGTGCGCGCCATCGACCCCAAGACAGGAACCGTGCGGTGGGTGTTCAAGGAATACGCCGACGCATGGGCAGGCGTGTTTTCGACAGCGGGCGGACTGGTGTTCTCGGGCGACGGACAGGGCAACTTCATCGCGCTCGACGCCGACACCGGTCGAGACCTCTGGCACATCCAGCTGGGCGCCGCGATTCACACCGCGGCGGTGAGCTACTCGGTCGACGGCCGTCAGTACATCGCCATTGCGGCTGGGGACGCCTTGTTTGCCTTCGCCTTGCCGAAGGAGCCTTGACAGCTCCCTCTATTCCGATCGGAGTGCCTGCATCACATCCACGCGCTACGCGCGCGCAGCCGGCATCAGCGATGCCACGACCGCGGCG
>QHWF01000752.1 GCA_003222455.1 Acidobacteriota bacterium | reverse complement strand
GACACTATTCTTTCGGTCAAAAACGTACGCGAGGACAGCCCCCGGCCGCCGCCGGCCCAATTGAGGTCGGAGCGAAGTCGGACTGTGATCTGATCGAGGTGTGATGTCAAATCGAACGCCACGCCGGCGAGGCGCCTCAGCTTCGACCGTAACGATTTCGTCCGCTGGCCCATTACCCGATGCGCCAACGGAATGACTGCTGACGGGTACTTCAGACCTCGGCAATGGCTCAAAGCATGGCCACTCGTGCGCGTCTCTCAGTGGCGTTGACGTTGCATTGCGACACGACGTGTCCGAACTTGCCTCGCACGGTGAACGGCGCGCTGAAGGACGCGCCGATCGGCGCAAGTCCTCGCGGAGCGGCCGTCGCGCGTCGGATCCTCACCTCAACTGGCGCCGCGTCACCTGGTTGTTTGCCGCTTACGGGATCTGCATGAGCGTCCGATCGCTGCCGGCCACGATCAAGCGATTCTTCAGGGAGCGGGAGACGTCACCGACCTAGGTATAGAGTGACGCGACTTACGACTCAACCGGATGAAGAAAACAGAAGGCGCTGATTTTGCAGAAGCACGACGGCATGAAGGCATCCCTTGCTTCTGCACGCACGACAACGGTGCTGGCGGTCGTCCTCTCCACTGCGCTGGTTACCGCGCAGACACAGATTACGCCGCCAAAGAACAACTACACCGCCGAACAGGACGTGCAGCTCGGACGGGAGGCCTCCGTCCAGGTCCGCCAGGAGCTGCCAATCCTGCACGACGACGCGGTGACATCCTACGTCCAGGACCTGGGACGCCGGCTCGTAAGCGCGATCCCGCCCGAGTTGCAGCATCGAGAGTTCTCGTACACGTTCGAAGTCGTGAACGTGCGGGAGATCAATGCGTTCGCCCTGCCGGGCGGACCGATGTTCGTGAACCGCGGGATGATCGAGGCGGCGGCCACTGAAGGCGAGGTCGCCGGCGTCATGGCACACGAGCTGAGTCACGTGATCCTGAGGCACGGCACGGCCCAGGCGAGCAAAGCGACGAAATATCAGGTGGGCGAAGTCGCGGGCGCCATCCTCGGGTCGATCATCGGCGGCGGATGGGGCCAGGTCATCTCGCAGGGCACGCAGTTCGGGCTCGGCACGGCGTTCCTGCGGTTCAGCCGCGAGTTCGAGAAACAGGCCGACCTCGAGGGCGCGCAATTGATGGCGCGCGCCGGCTACGATCCGCGCGACATGGCGAACATGTTCAAGACCATCGAGAAGCAGGGCGGGGGCGGCGGGCCGCAGTGGCTCAGCGATCACCCCGATCCCGGCAATCGGTACGACTACATCGCCAGGGAAGCGCAAGTCGTGCGCGTGAGCAACCCGGTGCGCGACACACGGGCGTTCGATCAGACGAAGGATCATTTGCGGCGGCTGGCGCCCGCGCCGACCACTGAACAGGCGACGAAAAAAACCGGTCGCACGACTCGCGGAGGGGGAGGCGGTGGAGAAAATCGCCCGCCGACGGGACAGGTACCGCCGCCGTCGGGGTCCTACCGGGCGTACAACGAAGGCAATCTGTTCCGCGTGAGCGTATCATCGAATTGGCGCGAGCTGCAGGACACCAACAGCGTCACGTTCGCGCCCGAAGGCGCCTACGGCAGCTACAACGGTCAGAGCGTTTTCACGCACGGCATGGAATTCGGCGTGGCGCGCAATGAATCCCACGATTTGCAGACCGCTACAGACGAACTGCTCGATTCGCTGGCTCGCGGCAATCCCAGCCTGCGGCGATCGTCAGGCTACGATCGCATCACCGTCGCCGATCGGCAGGGGTTCAGGACCGTGCTTTCGAATCGATCCGAAGCGACTGGCCAGGACGAAGCGATCGCAGTGTTCACGACGCAGTTGAAAGACGGGACGCTGCTCTACGCCATCGGCGTAGCGCCGCAGAACCAGTTCCGCGAGTATCGTGCCGTGTTCGATCGTGTGGTGAGCTCATTGAAGGTCCAAGGCTGAATGGTGTGATTTCAGGCTTTGGGCGCGTGGCTTTAGGCTCTGGGCCGTGGCCGGCCGGCTTTAAGCTCTGGCTCGAGCCGAAAGCCAAGAGCCTGAAGCCCAGAGCCCGAAGTCCGCCGGCGAACTAGAAGCGGAACGTCAGCCCGGCACTGGCCCGCCAGAAGTCGAGTTTGTCGTTGCTGAACACGCCGAGCGTGACGTCCTTGAACGTGCGCAGGTGCCGCAACTCGCCGTGCAATCCGACCTTGTGAACCAGGAACAGGTTCAACCCGCCACCCAGGTCGTGGCCGAACGCGTTCTGATCCAGCGAGAGGCTCGACACACCGAATGTCGCGTGCGGCCGGATCACGCCGAGGCCGATGAAGGCGTACGGTTGAATGGGACCGGCAGGCACGATCACCATGAAGTCGGTCATGAAGTGAAACACGCCATTGGGGCGGTCTGGTATATCGCCGAAAAAATGCGGAGCGTAGCCGAAATCCGCCTCGATGCCGAAAATGCCCTGGGTGCTTCCAAACGTGACGCCCCAGTTGGTCCGCTTTTCCTCGCAATTCGAGAACGCGGCGCAGCTGGCGGAGTCGCCGCCGAAATTGAAGCCGATATACGGAGTGATGAACCCCTCGGCTCGCGCCGGCGACGCCGACAGCGACGCGATCAGCGTCGCCAGAGCAAGGATCTGAAACAACCGCATGATGGACCTCCGGTCACCGGACGTCACTTCGTCAATTAAGACGTCATTCGGCGCCGTTCAGTTCTAGCAGCAAGAATCAGTCCAGGATGATGGTGTTCGCTCATCGTCACAATTTCACCACGTACCGTCCACGGGCCTCGCCTTTGAGCAAGGTCGCAAACGCGTGCGGCAGGTCGTCGAGACCAATCTCCTGCCTGATGTGGTCGAGCTTTCCCGGCCGCAAATCGGTGGCGAGCCGGCGCCAGACCTCGAGCCGGGTGGGCATGGCGCACATCGCAGAATCGATCCCGAGCAGCTTCACGCCGCGCAGAATGAACGGCAGCACCGTGGTATGGAGCTCGGTGCCGCCCGTCAGCCCCGAGCTCGCAATGCACCCGCCGTACATCATCGTGCGCGTGAGCCACGCCAGCGTCTCGCCGCCGACGGCGTCCACCGCCGCGGCCCATGTCGCTTTCTCGAGCGGCCGCGTCCCCATCTGCAGCCCATGACGCGACAGCACGGCGGAGGCGCCGAGCGATCGCAGAAACTCGTGTTCACGATCTTTTCCCGTGAGCGCCGTCACCTGATAGCCGCGCGCCGCGAGACACTGGATGGCCATCGTGCCCACGCCGCCGGTCGCCCCCGTCACAATCACCGGACCGCCAGATGGCGTGACGCCGTTCCGTTCGAGGTCCACAACAGAGAGCGCGGCGGTAAAGCCCGCCGTGCCAATCGTCATCACGTCGGACATGCTCATTCCGGCCGGCACCGGCACCACCCAGCCGGCCGGCACTCGGACGAATGCCGCATAACCGCCATCGTGCGCGGCACCGAGATCGTAGCCGGTGACGAGTACCTCGTCGCCGGGTGTGAATTTCGGATCGCTGCTCGATTCGACGCGGCCCGCCACGTCGATGCCGCCGACGAGCGGGAAGCGGCGCATGATCTTTCCGGCTCCGGTCGCCGCGAGCGCATCCTTGTAGTTCACGCTCGAATACGCCGCGCGGATGACCACGTCGCCAGGCGACAGCTCGTCGAGTGTTGTCTGAACGATTCGCCCCTGGACGCCACCGTTCTCCTCAGAGACGCGAATCCTGAAGAGTTACAGGATTTTTCCTCCTGTCCTCCGTGTCCTCCGTGGTGAACGTTCCACTCTTTCGGAGCCGCTCCCAGGAATCGAGCGAGCTTCGTTACGTTACTTCCGTATCCTTGCCTTCTTGAAGATCTCGACAACCTCGATCTGATTGCCCATGGCCGCATACATCCACGCGGTGCGTCCCGCAGTATCGGTTGCTTCCAGGTCGGCGCCTTTCTCGAGCAGCAGCTGCACCAGGGCGGCGCGGCCGTCGCCCGCGGCCTGCATCAAGGCGGTCCGTCCATCGCTGCTCTTCGCGTTGACGTCGGCGCCGGCCGACATCAACAGTTTCGCGCCGTCGCTGCAATCGCTGAACATCGTCATCAGCAGGGCCGGCTGGCCGTTCCGGGTGGCATTCGGATTGGCGCCCGACTTCAGCATGGCTTCGAGTACCTGCGGATAGCAGCCCTCCGCGGCCACAGCGAGGTCGCTGTCGGTCCA
>QHWF01000751.1 GCA_003222455.1 Acidobacteriota bacterium | reverse complement strand
CCGGGCTCTTCACATCTCGCGCCGGGGGAGGCACGGTTTCTTCCGGGCGCCGTCCTCGCGGGCCGCTACCGGATCGTGGGGCTGCTGGGAAGGGGGGGGCATGGGTGAGGTCTACCGGGCCGACGATCTGAAGCTTGGACAGCCGGTCGCCCTCAAGTTCCTGCCGCGGGGATTCGACGCGAACCCCGGACGGCTGCGGCGCTTTCTCGCTGAAGTGCGCACCGCGCGCCAGGTCTCCCACCCCAACGAAGCGAAACTAAGGGCGCCGCTGCTCGTTCACTGACCCGCTAACCAGATACCCCGATTGTGCGGCCTGCAGACGCGCGCCAAATGGCCAAGGTGGTGATTACTGCGACCGCAAGGTCGCAGACACAAGGATCAGCCAACGGTTGATGACGAACTCCTCGATTGACCACCACGCGTTGTTGAACACGACTCCCACCGCTATTTTGACGACCAGTGGTAGCTGTTTGAACGCCAGGGTTCCCATTGTCCTCACCTCCATGGTCCGGAATGGCCTCTATCAGCAGGTGCACCGTGTGCCGAATACTTGATTCCAGCTGGCGCGGACACTACGCAATAGTGACGGATAGACGATTAGCTTGCGAAAGGGATCGATCAGGGCCATGTAAAGCCGCGTGAAGCGGCCCACACTGCGGACATAGACTGCGAAATAGAACCGATAGGCGCTCGATGTCTCCACAAGAGCGCTCAGGACGGCAGCGTGGGCGGTCCGATTGATCAGCTCGACGAGCTGTTCGCTTTCGAAACGGTAGACGATGCGGAAGAACCCATCAGGCGTGCCGGCCGTCGCCAGTGATCTCGAATGATCGGCGTCGGTCAAACGCGTTGCAAAGGTTTCCCACGCAGGTGCGGGCGGCTCACGATCCCAGCCGAAGAGTCCTCCAACGAGGAGGCGGATGTGGAGCAGCATGCGCACAAGTGGGGAGAGCGTGAATAGACGGCTGTGTGCTGCCCGCAAGAACTGATCAAGCGTCACGCCGGTACGCCAGCGCGGCAGGTCGATGGCCCATACGTCATGCAGCGGCACGCCGGCAAGAAACTCGTGAACCCGCAGTGGCACCCCTTCGAACTCTTGAGCCGAGATCTGTGGCATCGCGTCACCTCCTTCGCCGGTCTCTGTCTAGCCGCGGCGCCACAGTCATCGAACGATCCTGGGAAACTCGGATCGGATGAACTGCTTGACTCCATCGCGTCCGGTCAGCCGAAGAGTCACCGGTCCGTTGTCGCGACGCCATTCGAGATTGAAATCGAAGAACGGACAGCACCGGCGCTCGAACTCGCTCCACGCCGCAAGCTCTCTGAACGAGATTCGACGGCCATCGACCTCGAACGCATAACCGTCGGCGATTTCGACAGTGTGTAGAATCGATTCGCCCAGCCGCCCTGTGAGCTGTTGGTGCTCGCTGCGTTCCGGCCCAGTCAAGGCCTTCAAGTTGCAGAAGAACGGCGTCTCGGCTCTTGCGGCGTTGTTCTGTCCTCCGGACGTGCCCAGGGCCAGCAGGCCAGCTATCAGTGTCGTTCTCAGAATCATGAGCGTCTTCTCCTTCGCGGCTTGCAGAACCGCCAAGGATGATGTTAGAATCTCAACTTCACTTTAAGTCAAGGGGGGAGAGGTTGAAGGAACTGTCGATCGGCGAGGTGGCGCGTCGAGCACGGCTGCGACCGTCCGCGCTCCGGTATTATGAGCAGGTCGGCCTGATTTCGCCTCAGCCTCGGGCCGGCGGCCGGCGCCAGTACGATGCTCGTGTGTTCAATACTCTCGCGGTGATCGAATACGCGAAGCGGAGCGGCTTCACCATCGCAGAAGCACAACTACTGCTGAGCGGGTTCGGCACTCAGGTATCGCCGTCGGCTCGATGGCGTACGTTGGCAATGCGAAAGCAAAAGGAACTCGACCAGGTAATCGCCGACGCTCACCGAATGAAGGCTCTGCTGCAGTTAGTGCTCAAATGCAAGTGTTTGACCCTCGAGGAATGCGGTCGCCGGCTCGGACGTCACGTTGTGGAGCCGATTTCGCGAGATGAGTGAGAGCGTCGGGGATGTCCCGATGACGCTTCACCCGACGGAACTTCTTCTCCGCTTCCATCGGCGCCGTCACGACCCAGCGCCGCACCCGCGGCTCACAGACGCCGTGCGGGGCCCCACAGGCGGGTCGTGCCGTCGGCGTGCACCGTCTCCACGAAGACGTTGTGGCCGTTCTTGTGCTTCGGCAGGAACAGCGCGTAATCCCGGCCTTCGCCCGTGATGCAGGCTTCGCACGGGACGATCACATCGTTCAGCTGCACGCGCGCCCCCCGGTTGTCGAAGACGACCACGTTGAACCCGCGCAGATCGACCTCGTAGGCGGTCGTCCAGGAGATCGTGCCCGAACCCCGTCCGAGCGGGCTGGAGAACGAGAGGGTCACTCCCGCGACCACGGGAGGGCAGGCGGCCGGATCGGGATCGGCGACCGGGATGGTCGGGCACGCGTCGCAGGCGTCCCCGACGCCATCGCCGTCCCGGTCCTCCTGCCCTGGATTGGCGACGTTCAGGCAGTTGTCGAGCGCATCGGGAATGCCGTCCCGATCGCGATCGGGAATGCTGTCCGACTGGTTGAGAAGGATCGTCACGGCGTCGCCCCCTCCGAGGGGATAGGTCCCGACCACGACGAGGTCGGGGCGGAAATCGCCGTCCATGTCTCCCGACGCAATCCCGGAGGAGAACGCCGTGACGTTTCCGAAGCGCCCCGGCTGGCCGTAGAACCACAGGTAGACGGACGGCTCGATCAGCGCGACCTCGGGACGTCCATCACCGCTGAAATCGTCCGCGACCGCCACCAAGGGGAGATAACCGGCCGGGGAGGAGCCTGCGCGAACGAATCCTCCCTGACCGTCGCCAAGGAAGACCGTCAGCGATCCCGGCTCGGGGCCGTAATCGGTCG
>QHWF01000170.1 GCA_003222455.1 Acidobacteriota bacterium | reverse complement strand
GCGCATCGTGCGCAGGGCAGAATGCTCGTAATCGGTGTAATCGAAGAACCCCCGATCGCGGGATCCGTACGACGCCGAGACGTCACCCGCAACGGTGACGTGGCCGTCCGCAAACACGAGCGGGCTCGACGGCAGTGTTTGCGCGAACGACGCTGGGACGCTGCCCAGCCACACCCAGATCAGTACGCGTCCTGCTCTCATCGCGGCGACAAATTATAATCCGTCAGTCATCACCGCTCGACCCTGAGCGCCGTCGATGCGTCGAAGGTCGCGAAGACAGTTGAACCATAAAGACAACCAGGACATTCTGGTTTGAACCATGAAGAAAACCAGGACGGTCTGGTTTGTTTCCTTTGTGTCCTTTGTACCCTTTGTGTCCTTTGTGGCACCGAAGGTGCCGAAGGTGCCGCAGGTGGCGGCCGACCACGTGACGCGAGTGCTGCCGCTCGCGGCGGGTGTGCCGATTCGGATCGATGCGACCATCGCGGACGTCACGATTACGGGATCGAATCGGCCGGATGTTCTTGTCGAAATCGTCAGGCGCGCGCCGGCGTCCGCCGATCTGGCGAAGTACCCCGTCACGATCGAGCAGGGGCTGGACGCGTTGCACGTCGCCGCCGTCCAGATCGCAGACGGCCGCGACGCGCGCCTGCGGACCGACATTGCGATTGCCGCGCCAGCCATGGCGGCGTTTCAATCGATTCGCGTCTTCGAGGGGCGCATTCGCCTCGCGAACCTGCGATCCTCGTGCGATGTCGATCTGCGCCGCGGCGCGATCGACGCGTCAGCCCTTGCTGGACGCATTCGGCTCGAGGCCGGCATCGGCAGCATCGACGTCAACGATTCCGAGTTGACGCCGGGCGGCATGATGCGGCTGCGTGTGTTCAACGGACCATTGCGGGTCCGATTTCCGCGCACGCCGGCGAGCGCACGCATTCTGGCCGTGACGCTGCACGGCAGCATCACGTCGGACATCCCGCTCACGAAAAGAGACCAGTTCGGGCCGCGTTTCGGCGAGACGACCATCGGGTCGGGGGAACCGGTCCTGTCGATGGACGTCGTGAAGGGCGATATTACGCTCAGGGTGTCACAACGATAGCGGGGAGGCCGGGGAGACCGGGGAGGCCGGGTGGGTCAGGGAGGTCGGGGAGGCTGGGGAGGTCGGGTCGGTCGGGTGGGTCAGGGAGGTCGGGTGGGCCCGGTGGGTCGGGTGGGTCGGGCGGTCGGGTGGGTCAGGGCGGTCGGGTGGGTTGCGGAGGTCGAGTACGTCGGGTCAGCTCCGGTCGGGGACGCCAGGCGCTCCCGACCTCCTGACCTCACCGACCTCCCTGACCTCCCCGACCTCCCTGACCTCCCCGACCTCCCTGACCACCCGACCCACCCGGCCTCCCCGACCCATCCGGCCTCCCCGGGCGAAGCACGGTCACGGTCAAGGCAACGGTAATGGTCATCGTGCCCGGCTCGAGACGCGTCAGCGCGACATCAGGGAACGGCGTCAGCAGTGTCACCGATTCAAACCTGTCCCCATTCTGGCGCCAGCCGCGCGCCACCCGAACCCGCAGCCCACCATAGAGCCTGGCGAGCGCAAACCGATTGTACGTGCCGCCGCTGCCGAAGGCATCGAGCGCTTCCAGCGCTTCCACCTCGCCGAAATGAATCCCATCGCCGCGGCCGTCCGCGAGCAACGCCTCGAGCGGCCGGGAGCTGGTACACACCTCGTAGCGTCCGATTGTCGGACGCGGCGGCGTGAACAGTCCGACCAGCGCCGGATCGCACGCCTGCGCTATCATGAAGAAGACGATGGCGTACGTCATCTGCGAGCCATGCATCGGGACGAAGGATACCGCGTGCGTGGACGTCTGTCCGGTGGACTGTATTCATCCCCGGAAGGACGAGGCCGAGTTCGCCAGTGCTGAGATGCTCTATATTCATCCGGACGAGTGCATCGACTGCGGCGCCTGCGTGCCTGCGTGCCCGGTCGAAGCGATTTTCGCACTCGACGAAACGCCGGCGAAATGGTCGGAATTCATCCGGAAAAACTCGGATTATTACCAGAGCGGGTAGCGATCGGGATCGAACCCGATTGGCCGCCGGCTCGAAAAGAGTGTGTGATGGGCCTGATCGACCACCAATTCGAAGACAACTTCATCACGACCAGCATCGACCGGGTGCTGAACTGGGCGCGCGAGTCGTCGATCTGGCCGATGGGATTCGGCCTGGCCTGCTGCGCGATTGAAATGATGGCCGCGTCGGCGTCGCGCTACGACATTGCGCGGTTCGGAGCCGAAGTGTTTCGTGCCTCGCCCCGGCAGTCGGATCTCATGATTGTCGCCGGCACGGTGACCAAGAAGATGGCGCCCGTCCTGCGCCGGCTATACGACCAGATGCCGGAGCCGAAGTGGGTCATTTCCATGGGCAGCTGCTCGAATGCCGGTGGTCCGTTTCCAACCTACAGCGTCCTGCAGGGCGTGGACAAAGTCGTCCCGGTCGACGTGTACGTCTCAGGATGTCCCCCGAGGCCCGAGGCCCTGCTGTACGGGCTGATGCGGCTGCAGGACAAGATTCGGAAGGACGGGACCGTGCTCCGGCGGGAACGCGTGACGCCGCTCGGCGGTTCGACGGCAATCCTCGTCGGGGAACGGGCGTAATTCCGAATTCCGAAGTCGGAATGGGGAATTCGGAATTCGTTCACGCATTCCAAATTCCGAATTCCTGATTCTGACTCAGGCACCAGATATGACCATCATTGTCCGTTTCCTCAAGTCGCTCTTTTTGATCGACCTGCTGAAGGGGCTGTGGCTCACCCTCAAGTACACGCCGCAGCCGGCATTCACGTTCCAGTATCCGGCCGAGCGGCGGCCGACGGCGCCCCGTTTCCGCGGCGTGCTGCGGCTGCAGACCGAGCCGGGCACCGGGGCTCAGACCTGCATCGTCTGCGATCAGTGCGCCAAGGCGTGTCCCGACGATCTCATCGCCCTTGGTGGTCATCGGGAGCCAGGGCAGAAGATCAAAGTGCTCGACTATTTCGACTTCAACCTGTCGCGCTGCAGCTTCTGCGGCCTCTGTTCGGAAGTCTGTCCCACCAAGCCAATCAAGGCCCTGATCATGAGTGAGGACTACGAGCTGGGCAGCTACAGCCGCGACACGCAGATTCTCCGGGTGGATCAGATGTACGACGGTGTGGCCATCGAGCAATATACGCGCTAGAGACATCTTCTAAAGCCGATGGATGTGCGATTGAGCGTTTTCGGCTTTAGAAGCTGTCTTAGGTGCGGCCCGAAGGGCCGCCTAGTAACGAAGATTCGCCGCCCATCCGCAGGTTTATCACTCGGCGGTTCGAGGCGAAGCTTCGTTACTTTCGACGAAAATTCATCTTTCCGTAGCCTCTCGGCCCCAGTAAGCGTAGAGTAGGGTCCGCAGGAGGGGCCATGCACAGCGGTTTTCGTCTCCAGGTGACGTCGGTCATCGTCGCGGCTGCCGGTCTGGTCATTCGCGCCGATGCCACACCGCCGTCCCAGGCATCCGAAATCCAGCTGCAGCTTGGCAACCTGTTGTATTCCGAAGGCCGGTACAGTGAGGCGCTGGACGCGTACAAGAACGCCCTCGAGGCGACGCCGTCGGCCAGCGTCCGGGCGGCACGCGTCGGTGTGATCTCTTCGGCCTTGCGCGTTGCCGAATTCGATCTTGCGCGGCATGAAGCCGAGCGCCTCGCGCAGAGCGATCCACGTGGACCCGATGCGATGTCGCTGTACGGCGACGCGCTGTGGGCCTCCGGGTTGTTCGAGGATGCGGAAGGGAAATACCGGGACGCGCTCGCCCGCGTGCCCAACCTGGCGCGAGGGCACCATGGCATGGCGAAATCGCTCGCCGCGCGGGGCCGACTGACCGAAGCGATGGGCGAGGCGCAGGCGGCGCTCCGGCTGGCTCCGCGCGATCTCGAGATCCATCACACGGTGGGGACGATTTTCGAGCGGATGCACCAGTACGAGGAAGCGGCCGCGGCGTTCACGAACTATGTGAACCTGCTCCCGAACAAGGACCGCAGCGAAAAGGCGGACTGGTCGCGCGCGGAAATCCGTTTTCTCCGCTCGTTCGGCCAGCGCATTCCGTTCGAAACCGATCCGGGCGCCGAGGATCGGATCTACACGCTCGACTTCCGGCTGATCAACGACAAAGTCGTCATCCGCGCGAAAGTGAACGGCGGATCGGCGCAGGATTTCGTCATCGATACGGGTTCGGAAAACACGGTCGTGTCGCGCCAGACCGCGCAGCGACTGGGCATCACGCCCATCACGTATACGCTCAGTGCGGGCGTCGGCGAGCGAGGTCTGCGCGGCCTGCAGCTCGCACGCATCGACTCGCTCGAGATCGGCGCGCTTCGACTGCGGAACATCCCCGCGTTGATCAAGAACCCGCCGCTGCAGGACATTCCGGTGAAGGAGTCCGAAAGCCTCTCGCCGCTGGCGCTCGGCTACTCGATGGTCATCGACTACAAGACGCACAAGCTCACGTTCGGCAAGCACCTGGCGGACGAGCCGCGGGATTTTCAATTGCCGCTGCGTCTGTATCGCCTTGCGACGGTGCTCGGGACGGTGGATGGAAAGCACCCGGCCAATTTCGTGGTGGACACCGGCGGCGAGGTGATTTCAATCAGTCAGGCCACGTCGCGCGCCCTCGCGAAGCCCGACACCGGCCGGAAGATCGCGCTGAAGGTCTATGGAACGTCCGGGTGGGATCGCGACGCGTTCCTGCTGCCGGGCGTCGATCTGGCCTTCGATGCGATCCAGTACCGGAACTTTCCGGTGGTGGTGCTGAACCTCGATGCCCCCAGCGCCCTGCTCGGGTTCCAGCTTGGCGGCATTGTGGGGCACAAGTTCCTGAGCAAGTACCGTGTGGGGATCGACCTCGACCGATCGGTCCTGCGGCTGAAGAGTTAACCGAACCGCTCGCCAGGGGCGGTTCGCGAACCGCCCCCCTGTGACGTTCTTACGCAGGCGTCGCTTTCCGCTGCAGACGTTCGGTCCGTCGAGCGTGCGCCGCCTCGCACTCGCGCCGTTCCTCTTCCGTTTCGGTAACAAGCGGCGGGATCTTCACGCGTTGTCCGTCCCGATCGATCCCCACGAACGTCAGGAACGCGCGGCTGGTCTGCTGTCGCCGCCCGGTGAGCGTCTCTTCCGAATAGACATCCACTCGCACTTCGAGTGACGTCGTGAATACACACGTGACGCGCGACTTCAGGATAATCAGGTCGCCGACCTTGATTGGATGCAGGAACTCCAAGCCGTCCACTGCCGCCGTGACCAGCAGCGTCCGCGTGTGGCGATGACACGCAATCGCACCCGCGATATCGATTAAGTGCATCACGGTCCCGCCAAGAATGAAGCCCAGCGGGTTTGCGTCGTTCGGCAATACAACCTGAACCATTTCTGTTGCAGACTCTGATGCCCGCTTTGGAGTCATGTCCATGATCAATAATCGATCGAGACCTCGACAGTTAGCCGATTTGATTTGATGCTCAGAAGTAACGAAGCTTCGCCTCAAACCGCCGAGTCAAACCGAGCCTCGGCGGGCGAGGCGAATCTTCGTTACCAGGCGGCCCTTCGGGCCAGGGCCGCAACCAAGACAGCTTCTAAAGCCGAAACGTCGTAAAACTTGCCTCACCTGCAACGACTCTGCCTTTAGTAGATGTCTAGCGCCCACAACCAAGCACAGGGAAAAATTACAGATTTCCTTCGAATCGGTTCTTATGTGTCCTTTGTATCCTCCGTATCCTTTGTGGTGCCGGTTGACGGCACCCGGCACCCGGCTTGCTCATTTCGCAGCCATGAGGATCGTTGCGGCGCTGACCATCGTGATCGCGTTTACCGTGGTCCACGGTCCCGCGGCGCCCCTGGTCACGGTTCCCACCGGCGGCGATTTGCAGGCAGCCCTGAACAGCGCCAGGCCCGGTGACACGATTCTGCTCGAGGCCGGTGCGACTTTCGTCGGCACCTTCATCCTGCCGGCGAAAAGCACCGACGACAACCGGGAGATCACGGTCCGAACGGCGGGCGACGCCGGGCTGCCCGGCGAGGGCCAGCGCATCACGCCGGCCGCCTCCGACCACCTGGCCAAACTCCGATCGCCAAACGGATTGCCGGCGCTGCAGACCGCGCCGGGCGCGCACGGCTGGCGGATCGCGCTGATCGAATTCCAGGCGAACCGCGATGGCGCCGGCGACATCATCGGCCTGGGCGACGGTTCGGCGCAGCGATCGCTGGCGCAGGTCCCGTCAGGGCTGACGCTCGATCGGCTGTTCATCCACGGCGACCCGAATCGCGGGCAGAAGCGCGGCATCGCGCTGAACTCCGCGGCGACGACGATCACCGGCTGTTACATCAGCGACATCAAGGCGCTCGGGCAGGACGCGCAGGCGATCGACGGATGGAACGGACCGGGCGACTACACCATCACCAACAACTATCTCGAAGCGGCCGGCGAGAACATCATGTTCGGCGGCGCCGATCCCGCCATCCTCGGGCTGACCCCGACCAACATCACGATCCGCGACAATTTCCTCAGCAAGCCGCTCGCGTGGCGCGAACCCGATGCGCCCAAATGGCAGATCAAGAATCTCCTCGAGTTGAAAAACGCCCGAACGGTTGTGGTCGAGCGCAACGTGATGGAGCGCTCGTGGCAGCAGGCGCAGACCGGCTACGCCGTGCTGTTCACGGTGAGGAACCAGGACGGCGGGTGTCCGTGGTGCCAGGTTGAGGACATCGTGTTTCAGCGCAACCTGGTGCGCGACATGGCCTCCGGCATTCAACTGCTGGGCGTGGACACGAATTATCCAAGCCGGCAGACCAACCGCGTGACCGTCGCCGACAACATCTTCGACGGGATCGACCGCGAGGCGTGGGGAGGCGACGGATTTTTCGTGCAGTTGAGCGGTCCGTCGCGCGACGTCACCATCGATCACAACACCGTGATTCAGGGAAAATCCGGCGGCATCGTGAAGATCGCCAACGGTGTGACGCAGAACCTGACGATGACGAACAACCTGGCGAGCCACGGCGACTACGGGATCATCGGCACCAACAAAGGTGTCGGCAACGACAGCATCGCCGCGTACCTGCCCGGTGCCACCATCACCAGCAACGTCATTGCCGGAGGCCGGAGCGCGGTGTACCCGCCCGGTAATCTGTTTCCGAGCGTCGACGAGTTCCGCAAACAGTTCGTGGATCCTGCTGCGCGCGACTACCGCCTGGTGCCCGGCTCTCCCTGGCTGAAGGCGGGCACCGACCGTCACGATCTCGGCGCGAATCTCAGGCTGATGCCTGCCGTCCTCGATCGGCCGATCGATTCGGGCCGCGGGCGTCAATCGAACCCGCTTGGGCCTGCAAGACGGGGACGGGGTAGTCGTTAGTCGTTAGCTAAAGACCACGTGGGAACGCAAAGGCCGCGAAGGCCGCTAAGGATTACATTCTTCCTTTTGCGTCCTTTGCGGCCTCTGCGTTCAATCATGGGGCTCGCTAGTTAGTCGTTGGTCAGCGACCGACCAATGACCAATGACCAATGACCAACGACCAACGACTAAAAGTCGTATCCAATCCACAACGCAAACCGCGGCTTGCGGAACGATGAACTGCCGCCGTTGCCCGAGAACAGGACGTCTTCCCACGATTTGTTGAACAGGGTCCGCCACGACCAGTCGAAGTGGATCGGGAAGCCCAGCGCGAACGTCTCGAGGCCGAAGCCGTACGACGCGCGTCCGTCCTTCAGTCGAAAACCGCTGATCGTCTGCGGCGCCCCGAAGATGAGAATCGGATTGCCGTCCGGGCCCGCGGCCGGCAGTCCGGTGCGCGGATCGCGCTGGTAGTCGACGATCGGCCGGCAGATTTCGGCTTTGCTGGTCATGAACTTGTAGCCGCCGGTGTTGCACGGATCGGCCGACGGCTGATTGTTGAACCAGGCGCCGCCGACGCCCGCGAAGAACACGCCGCGGATGCCGCCGATGACGCCGATCGGCGTGAGCGCCGCTTCGATGAGCGGGAAGCGCAGTTCGGCGTTGGCGAACGCGGTATTCTGCCCGGCGAACTCGAGATAGTCGTAGCCGCGGAGCTCGGAGTTGCCGCCGAAGTAGAGGAAGTCCGGGAAATCGCCGACGCTCTTGAACCCGCGGAACCGTGTGGCGAGGAGACCCGACCCTCCCAGCCGCAGGTAGTGCCGCGCGTCGACGTCGACGGTCTGCCGCGAGAGCGTGCTGCCGATCTTCGGTGAGATGTCGTAGGCGAGGCGCATCGTGTTGCCGGCGAGCGGTCCGAACTCGCGGAAGACGGTCGTTTCCTGGACGAACGCGGCGCCGAGCGGGACGAGCGTGCCGTTGCGGAAGACGCCCTGGCCGTATGTCTGCTGCTGGTATCCCTGGGCGATCTCCTGCAGCCCCGGATCGTTGTACTCCTCGTTCAGTTGCACCACGCCGCCCGAGATTTCCACGCGGCGGTACCGGCTGAACGGGTAGATGCCGAAGATGCTGCCGCCGCGCACCGAACGCGTCGCGATGGCGGCGTCGCGGCTGATGAACGGCGTGTACGCCGGATCGAAGAAGACGCCGCCGAGCGCCCCGTAGAAGAACTGTGTCTGCGAGTATCCCTGCACCGCCCACTGGAACCGGCGCGACAGGTTCACGTAGGACAACGACAGCGTCCGGTACTGCGAGATCGACGCGGCGAACAGGTTCACCTGCTGGTCGCCGAGCACGTCGCCGAAGCTCACCTGCGATCCGCCGAAGATGTCGCCGCTGTTGGTGACGCCGACGTTGATCGGGGGGCGGCCCTCGAGAAACATCTTCTCGAACGTGCCTTTCTTGCGCACGTTCTCCTTCACCAGCGTGTGCTGCAAGGGCGCCTGGAAATCGATGTTCTGTCCCGGCTCGCCGAAGTCGGCGGTCGCCGCCGTGTGCAGCGGCTCCTTGCGTTCGAGCGTGTGGATGCCGTACTCACCCTTGTAGTAGCTGACGAACGCGATCTTGCTGGTCTTGCCTTCGTTCAGAACGACGCCCGACCAGTTGCCGCCGAGCGCGTCGGTGTACTGCCGCAGCTCGCCCGTGGTCGTGTCCAGCGTCCAGATGTTGTAGATGTTGCCGTTCTTCGCCACCTCCGGCTCGAGCGGCACTGCCGGATCGGTGGCCGTCGACGAAAACACAATGGTGTGGTCGTCGATGAACTGCGCCGAGGTTTCGTCCTGCGTGCCGAACGTGATCTGCGTCTGCTTCTTCGTGGCGACATCGAACCGGAACAGCTTCTGACTGCCGCTGATGCGCCGGCTGTAGAGGAGGTACCTGCCGTCCGGCGAGAACACCGGGGCGGCATCAGCAAATGCATCGTCGGTGAGGTTGGTCACTTCCTTGGTCGCGAGGTCCAGCGAGTAGATGTCGCCGATGCCGCCGCGCAGCGCGGCAAAGGCGATGGTCTTGCCATCGGGCGCGAAGGCCGGCGATTCCGGCTCGTCGACCGACTTCATGGGGATGCGGTCTTCGATCTTGCGCGTGAGCACGTTCTGGATGACGAGCGCCCGCTCTTTTTCGGTCCGCACGAAGTACGCCAGCCGATCGCCTTTCGGCGACCACGACAGCCACGGCATCTCGAAGCGCTGGCCCATCAGCACGAGATGATCGAAGCCCATGTCCTTGTCGAAGCCCTTCGTGAGATTGCGGACGATCGACCCGTCCTTCGACGAGATCAGCACGATGTCGAACTCGCGGTCCTTGCGGTTCACCGTCACCGCGGCGATGAGATCGCCGGACGGCGAAGGCGCGATCGAGAGCGCTTCGGCAAACGAGGTCTTTTCCTTGTTGGGTGAGAGATCGCGCCCGTAATCGGCCGGGCGTTCCTTGTCGCGGAACGGCTTGAACCGGTCCTTGAGATAGCGCTCGAACGCCTGATCGAATTCGTCCTTCTTCATCCGCAGCGCTTCTTCGTACGCGTCCTCACCGCCGCCGATGACGCTCTTGCGCAGCGCGAACATGAACTGGCGGATGCCTTCCTTGCCGAACTTCGCCTCGATGAACTCGAAGACCGCGTGACCCAGGTTGTAGGGCACGAGCCGGGGACTGTTGCTGTTGCCGTAGCCGTCGGTTTCGCTCATCTTGGGGACGGTGTCCGACACCGCCGCGTCGCGGATCTGCATGAGGTCGGTCGGCGTCCACTGTCCGCGTTCGTACTCCGACAGGCCTTCGTTCACCCACAACGGGACGCTGCGGCGCACGAGCGAGGTCGGGATGATGTCGAACTCGAACTGGTGCGTCAGTTCGTGAACGACCAGTCCGTACAACTGGTCGGACGGCTCGTCGATCGGCAGCACCATGCGCTGTCGAATCGGTTCGGCAAACGCGGCGACGCCTTCCTGGAATGACGTTCTGCTGCTCGAACTCGCTGTGCGTCTTGAACAACACCAGCTGGATCTTGGACGACAGATCGTGCTTGAGATCCGCGCTGATTTGCTGGTACGCGCTTTCGGCGTAGCCGGCCAGCCGTTCGAGATGCTTCTCGAGCTCCGGGTAGTAGTAAATCTCGAAGTGGTCGGTGGTATAGATGTGCCAGTCGAACTTGTCGTAGTGGATGTTGTTCTTGCTGAAGTAGGGCACCATGGACGTCTGTGCCGTCGCGATGCTCGCAGAGCCGGCAAGCAGGAGCGCCAGGAGCGCGACGAACATCGGCGGCGCCAGGGCCACAGGCGTGGTTGAGAGCAGCGGCACGCGCGTGCGCATAAGCATCACCTCGAGCGGGATTACGAAGGGAAGCTTGATCTTACTGTTGTGGCGAACGGCCTGCAAACGTCGTGCTCGGCCCGGAGCGTGTCTGAGAAACGCGCACACGCTCCCAGCAGGTCGCTGAAAAAGGCGCCGACCCGAAGTGAAAACTGAAAAGCTAAAACAGAAAAGTGCGATTTTCCGCCTGCTTTTGACTTTTCTGTTTTAACTTTTCACTTCAGGCTGCGTTTTTCAGCAGCCTGCTAGTACTCGGACGGGCTCCCAGCGAGTCGATTGGGCGGGGTCCTGTCCCCTCGCCGACCCGCCCCTGACTCATTTGGGAGACAGGTATACTGTGGCTCGGCGACACTTCCCGGAATAAATGCCGATGGATGAGGGTTTACGTCCGGTGGCGGCTTCGTTCGAGACCGAGGCGCTCGCCTGTCTCGACAGTCTGTATCGGACGGCCCTCCGGTTGACGCGGGTGCCGGCCGACGCCGAGGACCTCGTGCAGGAGACGTATTTGAAAGCCTTCCGGGCTGCGGACCGCTTCGAGCCGGGCACGAACCTCAAAGCGTGGCTGTTTACCATCCTTCACAATACCGCCCGGAACCGGGCGCGCGATCGGGCGCGCGACGCAGTGGCCATCGACAGCGAGGCCGTCGATCGGGCCGCCGACGCGCCACCCATCGGCGGCGCCGGCCGTGCGGAAACCCCCGAGTCGCTGCTGTTGCGCGACATGCTTGCCCCGGAATTGCAAGCCGCCATCGACGCGCTGCCCGAGGTGTTTCGCCAGGCCGTCTGGCTGCGCGACGTGGAAGAGTTCAGCTACGCCGACATCGCGAGCATGCTGGGCATTCCGGCGGGCACGGTGATGTCGCGCATCTCGCGCGGACGGCGTCTCCTCTATGCAGCGCTGAAGGAGACGCAGTCGTCAGTCGTCAGTCGACAGTCATCAGCGCCGGTCGTCAGTCGTCGGTCGCCGGTGGGGGTTACCGACGAGTGAGGCCCATGGAGAACGCCTGAAGCCGAGAGCCGAAAGCAAAAGCCGAGAGCCTGAACATCGAGGAAATGTGACTGAAGATTGTGGTCGGATCGAATCGTTCGTGACGCCGTTTGTGGACGGAGAGTTGGCCGACGCCGAACGGGAGGCGATCGCGCATCACCTGAGCGTCTGCCCGCCGTGCTCGTCCCGTGTTGCCGCCGAACGAGCGGTGCGCGAGCTGATTCAGCGGCGCAAGGCGGTGTTCGCCGCGGTCCGCGCACCGGACGGGTTGCGATCGACGTGCGCGAGACTTGTCAGCGCGGACGCTCGTGTCACGTCCTCGCGCGGGTCATCACCACCTGTCCCGCAAGGCTTCGGCCGGCGGTCTTCGCCCGCGGCGACCTGGCGCGCGCGGCTGAGGCCCCTCGCGCTCGCCGCGTCACTCGTGCTGCTGGTCGGCGCCGCGTTTCTTTATCGGCTCAGCGAAACCTCGGCGCACCTCCTGGCCGCGGAGCTGGCGGCCGATCACATGAAATGTTTCGCGATGAACAGCGTGCTCCGTACCCATCACGCTCCGTCGATCGTGGAAAGCGCGATGCTCGCCGGCTTCGGCTGGGAGATGCATCTGCCGGACAACCCCGAACGCGCCGATCTCGAGCTCGTCGGCGCGCGCCCTTGTTTGTACGATAAAGGCAAGGTGGCGCACATCATGTACACCCATCAGGGGCGCCCGGTCTCGTTGTTCATGCTGCCGGACACGTCGCGATCGCACGAGCTCGTCAAGGCGCTGGGCCACGAAGCGGCCATCTGGTGCGTCGGCCGGCGCACGTTCGTGCTGATCGCGCGCGAGTCGCCCCAGGACGTCGAGCGCATGGCATCGTTCGTTCAGGCCGGGCTACAATGAATTCGGCTAGTGAGGGGCACCACGGAGGACGCGGAGGCTCAATCCTGAGAAAGATCCTGACGTTGTCGAATCCCGGGCGATCTGAAGATGCGAAATCGATCGTTCACCCGACATTGACCTCGGTGTCCTCCGTGGTAGTTCCAGGAAGCAACCGTCTGCGCCTCCGATGGGCGATCGCGGCCGCCAGCGCCCTGGCGCTCGCGCTCTTGACGCTGGCGACGCCGCTGCCGCTCTGGCTCGATCACATCGACGCCGCCGGGTCACGCGGCGCATGTCCCGCGAACGCGAAAGCGGCGAACCTGGACTTCACGCTGAAAGACATCAACAATCAGGATGTCCGCCTCGCCAGCCTCAAGGGGAAGGTCATCCTGCTGGACTTCTGGGCGACGTGGTGCGGGCCGTGCAAAATCGAGATCCCGTGGTTCATCGAGATGCAGAACAAGTACGGCAGCAGCGGCCTGCGGGTGGTCGGCATCTCGGTCGACGATACGCTCGACAAGCTGAAGCCGTTCGTCTCGCAGATGAAGATGAACTACACGGTCCTGCAGGGACTCGATCACGACGACGTGCAGGACGCGTTCGGTCCCATCTTCGGGGTCCCGGTCACGCTCGTCATCTCGCGTGAGGGAAAGATCTGCACCAGACATATGGGGCTCGGATCGAAGCCGGACTTCGAGAACGCGATCAAGGCGCTGCTCTAGGGAGTGTATTTGACCACCCTGGAACGCAAAGGCCGCGAAGGCCGCTAAGAAATACTGTTCTTCTTTGCGTCCTTTGCGGCCTTCGCGTTCGATCGTGACGTTCGTTCCCGGTAGGTCGCTGGCCCTACGGCTCATCGGTTTGGGGCCAATCGGCGTTGCTGGTATGATTGGGGGCAATGTTGAAAGGATTCACGCACGCGCGTCTCGCCTGCGGATGCCGCATTTCATTCCGCGAGGGTGTCGAGGGCAGTCCGGTCACGGTGGTCGTCGCCGAGAAGTCGCCGGCCTGCACACTGTCGCTGCACGTGCGCGATCTGCCGCTCTTCGATTATCGTGAAGCGCTGCGGCCGTCCACGCGTCTCGGACCGCCTGAAGAAGAAGAGTTCGAAGAGGAAGGCTGACGCCGCTCACCCGTCGGCGCATCGACGGCGGGTGATCGGCGTAGCTGGTTGCGCTCGCCGCTTCCCCCGCCAGTGGTCCATCGCCGATCATTCGATCGCTGATCCAGTTTCCTGTGACAATCCACACCGATTCCTCCGCCGGTGACCTCTCCCGTCTGCGGATCGACCGCGAGACGGCGCCCCGGCGCCACTGGTTGCCGTGGCTGGTGCTGCTGGTGTTCGTTGCACTGATTGCGGCTGGTTATCCGTTGGCGCGCAGCTACGTCGCCGAGCGGCGCGCACCGGAAGTGGACGTCGTGCGAGCCACCCAGGTGGTTGCCTCCGCTGGTGGATCCACCGCACGTCCCGTGCTGGTCGCGACTGGCTATGTCGTGGCGCGGCACAGCAGCGACGTGGGCGTGAAGGTCGGCGGCCGGATCGCCCGGCTCGGGTTCGAAGAGGGCACGCGCGTCCGCACAGGCGCCGTGATCGCGGAAATCGAGCACCTGGACGTCGACGCGCAGCTCGAAGCCGCGCGTCGCGCCGTCGCAGAATCTGAAGCGCAGCTCGCCCAGATGATGGCCGCCCGCGACGAGGACGAACGCAACGTCGAGCGCCAGCGCCTGCTGTCCAGGGACGGCATCACGACGGTGCAGGCGTTGACCGCGGCGGAGTCGGCGCTGGCCGTCTCGGCAGCGCGGGTGAAATCGGCCGAGGCGGCCATCGCGTCGGCGCGCGCCCGCGTTCGCGTGGCCGAGGAAGCACTCGAGAACACCAACGTGCGCGCGCCGTTCGACGGCGTCGTCATCAAGAAGCGGGCCGAGGTCGGTGAGACGGTATCGCCATTCGGCGTCGCCGGCCAGGCCACTCGCGAGGGCGGCGCGATCGCGACGATTGCGGACCTCGCCGAGCTCGAAGTGCAAACGGAGGTGAGCGAGAACAGCGTCGCGAAGCTCAGACCGTCGATGCCGGCGGAAGTGAAGCTGAACGCCTATCAGGACCAGATCTATCGCGGGCGTCTGCGTCAGATCTTTCC
>QHWF01000750.1 GCA_003222455.1 Acidobacteriota bacterium | reverse complement strand
CACGCGTATCTGCATCGCAAAGAAGGCGACCTGACCAATGCAGGGTACTGGTACCGGCGTGCGGAGCAGCCCGTCGCAACGGATTCGCTGACAGCGGAATGGGAACGACTCGTCGCGGAGCTGCTTCAGAATTGACGCAGGCTACTGCGTGATGCGTCCGCTCGCGCTCACCGACAGCGCAAAGCCCGGCTCGTCGCCGTTACCGGGCGTAGTCGCATTCTGTACGAGCTCGACGTCGTTCGCGAACACGCTGCGAAGGACCGCGCCGGTGGCATCGGCTGCAACGGAACTGTAGCGAAGTTCCGCCAACTCGGATGCGTGTGCGTGACACCGACGCCCGACACGCACGCCTGCGCGAACGCTGGGAGATCTGATCGCAGCGTGGTCGAACCGCGAAAGACGATCCGCAGAGTGGCGAACGCCGAGCTCGGCGCTGTCGACGACGAACAGCCGGGACTTGCGGCCAGCAGCCCCGCCGCCAAACATACGCTGGAGAGGACCCGCACGGCATTGCACGGAGCCCACGAAATGCAACCACGAAGACACGAAGTCACGAAGGACGCACGAAGAAGATTTTACGGTCTCTTCTTCGTGATCTTCGTGTCTTCGTGACCTTCGTGGCCATGACTGTCGCTGATGATCCGCACGTCACTGAAAGCAGTCAGGGATTACGCGCACCCCGACGTATTCCCGCAGTTCGCGCACTTGTAGCACGCACCGCTGCGGATCATGATCGAGCCACAGGTTGAACACGGCGGCCGGCGGTAATGACTCCGAGGCGGCTGCGGCCGGGGCTTCCGCCGTCGGCGTCAGCCGGTGCCCGCTCTCCTCGAGCTCGCGGCCGTTCACGCCGGCGTGATACTGCGCCTCGTTCGACAGGAACTTCGACGCGAGCCACCTGAAGATGTAGTCCACGATCGACTTGGCGAACCGGATTTCCGGGTTGCGCGTCATCCCTGACGGCTCGAAGCGGACGTGGCTGAATTTGTCCACCAGGGCCTGAAGCGGAACGCCGTACTGCAGCGCGTACGAAATCGCCTGGGCGAAGGCGTCGGCAAACCCCGAAATGGTCGATCCTTCCTTCGCCATCACGAGAAAGATCTCGCCCGGCTGGCCGTCGTCGAACAATCCGACCGTGATGTAGCCTTCGTGGCCGGCGATGTCGAACTTGTGGGTAATCGCGTGGCGCTCGTCCGGCAGCTTCCGGCGAACGGGCGTCCTGGCCATGGCCTGAATGTCTGCGAGCACCGCCGGCTCGCGATCCTTGTCCTTCGACGTGTTCAGCGGCTGGGTCCGCTTGCTGCCGTCGCGATAGATCGAAATCGCTTTCGCCCCGAGTTTCCACGCCTGAATGTACGCCTGGGTGATCTCGTCGACCGTGGCGTCCTTGGGCACGTTGACGGTTTTCGAGATCGCGCCCGAAATGAAGGGCTGCGTGGCGCCCATCATCTTGATATGACCCATGTAGTGAATCGAGCGCTGCCCCCTGGCGGCCTTGAAGGCGCAGTCGAACACGGGCAGATGCGACTCTTTCAAGCCGGGCGCGCCTTCGATGGTTTCGTTCCGGTCGATGTAATCGACGATGGCGTCGACCTGCGCCGGGGTGTAGCCGAGCCGCCGCAGCGCCATCGGCACGGTCTGGTTGACGATTTTCATCAGCCCGCCGCCCACCAGCTTCTTGTACTTGACGAGCGCGATGTCCGGCTCGACGCCCGTCGTGTCGCAGTCCATCATGAAGCCGATCGTACCGGTCGGCGCCAGCACCGTCGCCTGCGCGTTGCGGTAGCCGAACGCCTCGCCGAGCTCCACGGCATCGTCCCAGGCGCGCCTGGCGGCCTGATACAGGTCGCCCGGCACGTTGCGCGTGTTCACGTCGCGCATCGCATCGCGGTGCTTGCGCATGACGCGCAGGAACGGCTCAGGGTTGTCCTCGTAGCCGCTGAACGGCCCGCCGTGATCGCGCGCGATCCGCGCCGACTGCGCGTACGCTTCCCCGGTCATCAGCGCGGTGACCGCGGCGGCGTAATCGCGGCCGCCGTCGCTGTCGTACGGGAGGCCGCGCGACATCAGCAGCGCACCCAGATTGGCATACCCCAGACCGAGCGGCCGGTAGGCGTGGCTGTTCTTCTCGATCGCCGGCGTCGGATAGCTCGCATTGTCGACGATGATTTCCTGCGCGGTGATGAGCGTGCGAACGGCGGCTTTGTAACCGGCGACGTCGAACTCGGACGCGCCCGGATCGCCGCCCGCGGTCACGAACTTCATCAGGTTGATCGACGCCAGGTTGCAGGCCGAGTCGTCGAGGAACATGTACTCCGAGCACGGATTGCTCGCGTTGATCCGGCCGGTGTTCGGGCACGTGTGCCACTCGTTGATCGTGGTGTCGAACTGCATGCCGGGGTCGCCGCACACGTGCGTGCCTTCGGCGATGCGGCGCATCAGTTCGCGCGCCGGGTGCCGGTCCATCACCGCATGCGGCGCCAGCACGGCCCGCGTTTCCCACACCCCGTCGTCGAGCACGGCGCGCATGAAGTCGTCGGTCACGCGCACGCTGTTGTTCGAGTTCTGGAAGAACACCGACGCGTACGCCGGCCCGGTGAAGGAACCGTCGTACCCGGCGTCAATCAGCGCCCACGCTTTCTTCTCCTCCTCCACCTTGCAGTTGATGAACTCCAGGATGTCGGGATGATCGGCGTTCAGGATCACCATCTTCGCGGCGCGCCGGGTCTTGCCCCCCGACTTGATGACGCCGGCGAACGCGTCGTAGCCCTTCATGAACGAGACCGGTCCCGACGCCGTGCCGCCGCCCGCGAGCAGCTCTTTCGACGACCGAATCGGGGACAGGTTCGTGCCGGTCCCCGAGCCGAACTTGAACAGCATGCCCTCGGTCCGGGCGAGCGACAGGATGGAGTCCATGGTGTCGTCGACCGAGTTGATGAAGCACGCCGAACACTGCGGCGCTTTCTCGAAACCGCAGTTGAACCACACCGGACTGTTGAACGCCGCCTTCTGATAGACGAGGATATGTTTCAGATCGTCGCTGAACGCCTGCAGATCGTCGTCGGTCGCGAAATACTTCTGCGCTCGCCCCCAGGCCGTGATCGTGTCCACGACCCGGCCGACCAGTTGCTTGACGCTGCGCTCGCGCCCGGGCGTCCCCAGCTGTCCCCGGAAATACTTCGAGACGACGATGTTGCTCGCCTGCTGCGACCACGACTTCGGGATCTCCACGTCGCGCTGCTCGAAGACGACCTCGCCGCGCTCGTTGCTGATGACAGCGGTACGCAGCTCCCACTCGACTTCGTCGAACGGATCGACGCTGCGCTCGGTGAAAAAGCGCGGGAACGTCAGCCCGGGCGCCAGCGCCATCGCGTTCCTGGCGCGGGAGCCATCGAAATCGACGTCGGCGAGCCGACCCGTGGCACTTTCCTCGATTGTCTGCGGGCCACGGCTCGCAGCCTGGTAAGCAGCGCGCTCCTCCATGGTTCCCTCCGAAAAAAGACGCGCTCTCCGCCCTCAGGAGAGCCGGCCGTCACGCTTCAATGGATAACGTCGAGCGGAAGCTGTCTGCGCAAGAAGCTGGGATGTGTCTCCTGTCCGGCGTCAGCACTCCGGCGACCCAATATGCGTCCCGCCCGCTTGGTTTGTCAAGCGTGTAAGCACTACTAATTGTGCCTCTGTTTTAGGTCAGTCGCTAGATGTTGACGTTTGTGCAATTTGTGGAAATCCATGGCCGGGGTACGGAAGCCGGTGTGTTTCGGCCTGTCAGCTGGAGCAGAACGTCCAACCTGGACCGTGGGCAAGGGCCTGTTACAACTCGAAATCGGCCTCCCAAGAAACACGCCGAAATCGGGCGTGTTTCTTGGGATTTTGCAGCGCGACCCGCGGTCGCGTAGGCCGCTAAAGGCGGACGCCACGGGTGACTTTTTCA
>QHWF01000749.1 GCA_003222455.1 Acidobacteriota bacterium | reverse complement strand
CGTGTACATGACGTTGATCGCAACCGACTTGCCCTTGAGCAGATCGTCGTAGAGACGAACGGCAGCGCCGTCCTGAGTGGTCAACGGGACGTTCGGAAAATAGTCCGCGCCCCAGCGATTGGCTGCAAACGCAGGGCCTGTATGCAAAGAGATCATCGCACTAGCGAGCAACGCCGCCGTGACGCCTTCTCGGTTACCGCCTCGCATGGTATTCAACGCCTCAGTACGGGAAGGCTGGACCCGCGATATTGGCTGTTCCGCTCGTGATCGCTCCGGTATTCGTGTCGAAGCTCAGCGCGAAGGTCACGACCCCCGAGCGCACTGAGGACAGACCCGCCGAAGACACGCTCATGGTCGTGCCCCGGGTAAACGGGAAAGTGATTTCGACCGTATCGGCGCTGACGAGCCGTCTGTACACGTTGGTTCCGTTCCCCCCGGCGACATACTTCGCCCCGCTCGACGACCCGGTGCCCGACACGCCGGACAAGTCGAAGGTCAGGATAACGGCCGGTGGAAGATTGAATTTGCTGGTATCCAGCACCAGCTCGCTCGAGACCTGCGCCTGACCCGAGAACTTTACGCTTTCCGGCTGCCCGGTCACGATGCCCGAGACCGGGATGAGAGCGACGGTCGGAGCGAAAGCCGCGCGGGCGGGCGTGCCTGCCCACCAGAGGAGCCCAGACAAAACCACGGCGAAAAACGACAGCACGACAGCGCCAACTGGCAATCGACGTATCTTCATGTTTCGTTCCTTCTCGATTCGTTCACCTTCCGCAAAAATCCCGCTAGATGTTGTTGAGTTGAGTGGGGGCCTGGAACCTCACACCCTGCGGCGTGGGGATCGGCGTCGGCAGGGGCCTCAAGAACGGAGTCCCGCCATCGTCGATCTCCCAGCGCAGCAGCATGGCGTTGTCCTCGTGCAGGGTGTTGTGGCAGTGCTCCATGAACATCCCGCCGAAGTCGCGGAACTGCATGGTGATCTGGACGCTGCCGTCCGGGCGCAGGCGGTAGACGTCCTTGCGCCCCTGCTCCCACGCCGGCACGTTGCTCGCGCTGCCGTTGCGTTTGAGGATCTGCCCCTCCTCGAAATGGATGTGGACCGGGTGATCCCAGCCGCCGCCGTCGTTCACCAGGTTCCAGATCTCGCGGGTGCCGAACCTCGGCGCCGCCGAGATGCGCCCGAAGTCCGCGTCGAGCACTTCTCCGCCGTCGGTCCCGATGCCCCAGGGGCCGCGGAACGAAGTGACGGGATCGTTGGTGTTCTGGGTGGCGCCGTCTCCGAACTTGAAGGTACGCGTCCGTGCCACGGGAATCGCGGACAGGTCGGGGTTCGGGATCATGACGGCGGGTACCTGGCTCACGTCGGGCGTGGCCGGATTGCGGACAACGCGGAACTCGAGGAACCTCCCTACGCACGGATCGGTCGAGCTGCCATTGAGCGCCGCGGACAGCGACAGGGTCGATGACGGCAGCTTGCCGTCCTCGTGCGCGAGCAGGTTGACCATCGACACCGTTTGCCCGATGCTGTAGCGCGAGAAGTCGATGACGATGTCGTAGCGCTCGGCGATGCCCAGCTGGTCGGTTTGAGTGATGGTCACCGGGCTCGGCAGCAGGTTGCCGTCGTTGGCGATCTGGATCATCGGCGAGGCGTCGGAGAGCGAGATCTTGAAGAAGCGCGACACGGCACCGTTCAGGATGCGGAAACGGTACTTGCGCCGCTCGACCTCGAAGAACGGCCTGTAGACCAGGTTCACCGTCATCACGTCGGCCACGAAACCCGACTCGGTGTCGAAGATGTCGAAATGGAGCTGGCCGTTCGCGTCCCAGGCCTTGTCCGCGAGCATCAGGTTGACGTCGTAGTCGAGATTGCCGAAGTCCTTCGCCGTGCCGCTCGGGAGCCGCAGGTTCACGCCGTCGTTGATCGCCTCGTTGCCGCGATCCAGGGCGCTGTAGATGTTGAACATCCCGGCGTCGCCCTTGTACACGTTCTGCGCGGTGAAGCTGAACATGTGGTCGTGGAACCAGTGCGTGCTCATGGTTTCTTTCCAGTCGCCCGCAACCTTGGTGATGCCGCCTGAGCCGTTGGGGCTCCCGGCCCTCGCATCCGTGGCGCCGGTGTTGATCGACCGCCACCCCGCCAGGACGATGGGATAGTGGTAGTCGTAGAACTGGCCGGGATAGAAGAAAGCCCCGGTGAAGCCGTCGTTCTCAGCGCCATGGTGCCCGTTGTGCTCGTGGGTGCTCAAGGTATGGATTCCGAAGCCCCCGTTCTGTCTGATGTCGAACGGGAGCTTATTGCTATGGCGGAAAATTATGCCTTCTCCATAGCGGCCGACGAGCAGCTTGGGAGGCAAGGTTCCGTTAAAGGTCCACAGCGCCAGCGGCCCCTGGTCCGGCAGGTTCGGGTGGAAGCGCGGAGGGAAGGGAGTAGCGGCGTTGATGCCCGAATTGAGGCTCGACGGAACGCCTGGATCGTAGACCGTGTTGACCTTGGCCCCTTCCGTCGAAACGGGTACCGCGATCGCGGGGGGGAAGCGGGTGAACTCCTGGTGCGCCCAGATCGGGCCCGGGGGGCGTCCCTCGATGGGGCCCGTGTCACCCGGGGTCACGCCTTCGAGCGCCGGATTCAACACCTGCTGGGTCTGGTTGGCCTCTGCCGTCGGCGCGGGATTCAGGGTCGCGATTGCGTTCCGCGGCAACACATCGAACCGCGGCATCGGTTGCGTGAACGCCTGGACGCCGAACAGCGGGCTGCGCGGGAAGCCCGTCGGGACGCTCGCATACGCGCTGCGGACGAACGGATTCAAGCCATGCTTCCAGAGCAGCAGTCCGCCCGTGGTGAATAACCCCCACTTGAACAGATCGCGCCGCGTGATCTGCCCGTCGGCGAGCGCCTTGACGATCTCTTGGCGGTTCCTGCGG
>QHWF01000737.1 GCA_003222455.1 Acidobacteriota bacterium | reverse complement strand
TACGACGTGCGCGGCGGCGTTGTCGCCCTCGACGCCGAGACCGGCAAGAACGCCTGGACGTTCTGGACTACACCCGGCGATCCGTCGAAGCCATACGAATCGAAAACGATGGAGGCCGCGGCCAAAACCTGGGTGGGGGAATCCTGGAAGCTCGGTGGCGCCAACGTCTGGACGGCGATTACCTACGATGCGGTCACGAACTTGTTGCTCTTCGGCACGTCGACTACCGGCGAGGACGTCGGTGACTTCACTGGTATCAAGTCGGGTGGTAGCCGGTTGTTCGCCAACTCGGTCGTGGCGGTGAACGCCTCGACGGGCGAGTACGTGTGGCACTACCAGACGAACACTCCTCCGAATGGCGCGGAGGAGTTTCACATCCTCGTGGCGAATTTGGCCATGGACGGCAAGGAACAGCGCGTGGTCATGACCGTCCCGAGAAACGGGGTGTTTTACACGCTCGACGCGCGTACCGGGAGACCGGTTCTTCCTCCGCGCGGTATCGATGGCACGGCGGTGCCCGCGCTGCCGCAGATTGATTTGAGCGCCGTGCCAGCCTCGGCATCCTCTGCCCCGGTCAGGACTTACTCCGGTACGGCTCCCGACGAGAACGCGGCCCTGGCCCGCGGCGAGGCGGTCCGGAACAACGCCAACGGTCCGCTCACGACGATGGGGCACGCATGGTTCCCTATGAGCTTCGACGCGGGCGCGGGCCTCGTCTACATTCCCGCATACGAAACGGTCCGGCAGGGCAGCGAAGCGTTAGCGCATGGCAAGCTCGTCGCGTACGATCCGATCAAGCAGGCGCCACGGTGGGTCGTCACGGTGCCGCTGTCGGTCAACGGGGGAGTGCTGGGCACGGCCGGAAATCTGGTGTTCCACGGCGACGCCAGCGGAGACTTCTCGGCCTACGCCGCCGACACCGGCCACAGGATCTGGTCCGTGAAAACCGGGTCCGCGATCCAGTCGGTCCCGGTCACGTATGTTGTGAACGGCGAACAGTACGTGCTGATGCCGATCGGGCTTGGCGGCGGCTTCCGGCTGTTCGGGCGCGTCAGCGACATGGCCACGCTCGAAACCAAACGCGGCCCGGCGGAACTCCTGGCCTTCAAGCTGGGGAGCAAAGCACCCATGCCGCGAATTCAGGCGTACATTCCGCCGGTGCCGGAGCCACCGCAACAGACCGCCAGCGCAGAAAAGATTCGGCAGGGTCAGCGGGTATACAACAAGTTCTTCTGTCAGAAGTGCCACTCTCCTGAGGCCGACGGCAGCGGCGCGTGGGCGCTTGATGGCGAGGTGCCCGATCTCCGCTACATGCCGCTCAGTGTTCATCGACGCTTCGACGCGATCGTCCTTGGCGGCAGTAACCTGAAGCGCGGTATGCCGAAATACAGCACAGCGCCAGGCTGGCCGTGGGTCAAGACCGGGATGACGCAGGAAGAAGCAGACGCTCTTCACGCATACCTGATCGATGTGCAGTGGAAGACATACAAGGAAGGACCCCGCGCATACAAGAACGGGAAATAGGCGCGCAAGTGCACGTCAACGGTTGACGCCGATCACATCGCAGTGACTCGACGGCGAAAGACGACAGACAGATGTCTCCGCCTTGCCAGTGGCAGAGCTCGGACGCTGGAACTCTTGTGGATCGTGGACGCACGGTGTTCGAACCGGTGGTGCAGACCACCGACACTATTAGAGAGATCGGCGTTTCAGACACCCACCTCGGACAGCTCCTTGAACTGGCCGGTGCTGTCGCCGATCCTCTCAGTCGGCACACCGAGGAGATTCAGAAGCGTGAGCTGCAGGTTTGTCAGAGGCGTGTGCTCCGGATATACGAGATGACGGCCGCCTTTGAGCGTCCCGCCACCGCCACCGACCAGTAGCGTTGGGAGAGGACCGTGCGTATGCCGGTCGCTGTTGCTGATCGCGGCGCCATAAAGAATGATCATGTGGTCCAGCAGCGACCCGTCGCCGTCAGGCGTGTTCCGCAGCTTCTCCAGATACTCCGTAAACAGTTTCACGTGGTACCGCTGAATGGCGGTGCACTTTTCCATCTTCGCCGGATCGTTCTGGTGATGCGTGACCGGATGGTGCGGCTCGGGCACGCCGATCTGCGGATAGGGCCGCGGACTCTGCTCGCGGCCGTACATGAACGTGATGACACGCGTCATGTCCGACTGATACGCGAGGAGCTGCAGGTCGTAGAGCAGGCGCGCGTGATCGTCGAAGCTCTCCGGAATGCCCGCAGGCCGCGCGACGTCGGGAACTTCTTTGGCGCTCTGCTCCTCGGCCTTCTGAATCCGCCGCTCCACGTCGCGAAGCGACGTCAGGTAATCGTTCACCTTCGTCTTGTCCGCCGAGCCGAGCCGGCGCTGCAATTGTTTCACCCGA
>QHWF01000736.1 GCA_003222455.1 Acidobacteriota bacterium | reverse complement strand
GTAATGACAACCTGCTACTGAGCACACGAACCTGAGCATCCTTTGTAGTTGCTACATTTCTTGCCACGAAGACACGAAAGCACGAAGAAAACCCGTTTGGTACGCATTCTTCGTGTGTTCTTCGTGTCTTCGTGACTTCGTGGTTGCATTTCGTGAGCTGATTCGAGTTCTCCTACTCGTTCATCTCCACCGCATCGATGATGCCGACGATGGCAGCGTCGACCGGACAGTCTTTCATGCCCGAGGCCATCCGCGCCGAGCTGCCGCTCACGATGAGCACGGTTTCGCCGACTCCCGCATCGACGGTATCGACCGCCACGAGCGGGACGCCGTCGGCGTTCCCGCGAGGATCGATCTGGCGCGCCAGGAGCAGCTTGTTGCTCACGAGCCGCGGGTCCTTGCGCGTGGCGACCACGGTGCCGACGATTCTTGCCAGGATCACCCTAGACCTTCACCGTCCCCTTGCCGATCGGGAGCGCGTCTTCGAGGTTCGCGTGCGGACGCGGAATGACATGAACCGAGACGAGCTCGCCGACGCGGCGGGCCGCAGCAGCGCCCGCGTCGGTTGCCGCTTTCACCGCCGCGACGTCGCCGCGAACGATGGCGGTGACGTAGCCCGCGCCGATCTTCTCCCAGCCGACCAGCGTGACCTTCGCCGCCTTCACCATGGCGTCGGCCGCCTCGATCATCGCGACCAGGCCCTTTGTTTCGACCATCCCCAACGCCTCACCCATCACGGGCCTCCTCCGCTTTTAACGCAGGCTCCGGATCGCATCCTCTATCAATGCGGATAGTTCGCGGTATGTTAACCGAATTTCCGCGTCCCCGGTGTTCTGCGACGGCTTCGCCGCCGTCTCGTCGTCGCCTGCTCGAACATCCCGAACCGGCAGGATTGAACCTCCGCGTCCTCCGCGTCCTCCGTGGTAGCTCTCGGGCCCAAGGGGATCGGCCGCGTATCGCACCACGTCGGGCACCAGACGTGATCCCGGGCTGGAAGGGGCCTGAACAACCTGACATACGCTTCCGCCGTCCGGCATGCCGGCACTGAAACCGGGCGCCGACACAATCGCGGGATCGGGGCAGATGGGCGCCGGCGCCTTGATGCCGTAGATTCCTCGAAGCTCCTGCAACCGGTTCACTTCTTCACGCGAGATCAGATGCTCGCGCCCGAGCAGCCGCGCCACGAGGCTGATCTTCGCGAAGTGCTCGATCGTTTCCATCTTGTAGTACGCGCCGTACAGATCGGCGCCGGCCGTCAGCGCGCCGTGATTCGCGAGCAGCATGCCGTCGTGTGCCTTGATGTACCGGCGCACCGCGGCGGGCAGCTCCCTGGTGGATGGCGTCGCGTACTCCGCGATGGGAATGCTGCCGAGTGTGGTCAGCACTTCCGCCAGCACCGCGCGATCGAGAGGGATGCCGGCCACGGCAAACCCCGTGGCGATTGGCGGATGCGCGTGCACGACCGCCTGCACGTCGGGGCGCTGCCGGTAGACCTCGAGGTGCATCAGCATCTCCGACGACGGATCGCGGTCGCCCTGGAGCTTGCGGCCGTCGAGATCGGTGATGCACATCATGTCGGGGGTCATGAACCCCTTGCAGACGCCTTTGGGGGTCAGCAGCAGCCGATCCGCACCGAGCCTGACGCTGATGTTGCCGTCGTTCGACGCGGTGTAGCCGCGGGCATACAGGCGGCGGCCGACTTCGACGATGTCCGCGCGAAGGGTGGATTCGACGCTCATGCCGTGCGCGCGCGGTACTTGTCGCGGCACGCCTCGGAACAGAAGAACACGCGCGAGCGGCCATTCACGAGCGTCACGGCACGCTCGGGCAGGACGAACGTCCCGCAGACCGGATCGCGGACCATCGACACGCCACGCTGGGGCGCGCCGCGTGCGCGAGGCCGGCCGGTCGCGCCTTCGATGAACGCGTCCACGCTGCGCCAGAAGATCCGCGCCAGAAAGATGCACAGCAGCAGGAGAAGGATGAACCGCGCCATCAGACCCCCGGCTTCTGCGAGCCGCCCATGGCGGCCGGGTGAGCGGACTGCAGGCTGTCGAGCGCGCGCTTCGCGGCCTGTGCCTCAGGCGAGCCGGGCGCGACCTTGATCACGTCCTGCCATGCCTCGGACGCCCCCTGCAGGTCCTGCTTACCGAATGCCTTGACGATCCCCATGTTGAGCAGCGTTTTCGGGTGCTTCGGGTCGAGCTTGAGCGAGACGGCGAACTGCGCGAGCGCTTCGTCCGGCTGGTTGATGTAGTAGTAACACACGCCGAGATCGGTGCTTACGTTCACGTCGGCCGGCGCCAGCTTCAACGCATCCGTATACCACTTGATCGCATCGTCGTACCGCTCGGCATCGAAGAACAGGTTCCCGAGCTGCGCGCGCGGCGCCGCGTTGCGCGGTTCGCGCTCGGCCACTCCCTTCAGCGCGTTCACCTTGGTGTCGTCGAGCACGGCCGCGCGGGTGGTCGGCGAGCCGGATGCCGGAGCGGCCGGCGCCGCCTGCTGCGCGACTGCAGGCGCGATCGCGCGCGGCGTCTGCACGGCCTGTTGCGACCCGATGATCCAGCCGGCGATCAGACCGAACAGGATTCCCGCGATCCCGAACGCGATGGCGTCATTCTTCATGAAGCGTGAACGACACGAAGGACACAAAAGGGTACTAAGGACACAAAAGATCCTCAGCAGGGGATCATATCAAAGCACCCTGCAAGCGAGGCATACAGTACCCTTCGCTCCAAGGTGCTTAGTGCGCTGTCGCGGCAGCGTGCTCGGTGCTTCGCTGCAAGGTGCTGGGCGGTTCGCTCCACGGTGCTGGTGCTTCGCTGCAAAGTGCTGGACGCTGTCGCGGCAGGGTGCTGGGCTTCGCTCCACGGTGCTGGTGCTTCGCTGCAAAGTGTCGATGCTTCGCTGCAAGGTGCTCGGCGACTGTTTGAAGGTGTTGCCGTGGGCGCTATCGCTGTAACCCACGCGTCAGTTCGAAGCACGTTGCACCGTCAGTTCCAAGCACGCTACGGCGTCAGTTCGAAGCACGTTACAGCGTCAGTTCGAAGCACGTTACAGCGTCAGTTCGAAGCACGTTACAGCGTCAGTTCG
>QHWF01000735.1 GCA_003222455.1 Acidobacteriota bacterium | reverse complement strand
CTTCGTGTCTTCGTGGTTGCATTTCGGCGTAGCGGCCGTCGCGGTGTCTTCGTGGTTGCATTTCGGCGTAGCGGCCGTCGCGGTGTCTTCGTGGTTGCATTTCGGCGTAGCGGCCGTCGCGGTGTCTTCATGGTTGCATTTCCGCGTAGCGGCCGTCGCGGTGGCCCTTGGCGTGGGGACTCATCTCGCGGCCCAGACACCGGCCAATTGGCCCCAATTCCGCGGCAACGCCCGTCTCACCGGCGTCGCACCCACCGCACCGCCCGATACGCTGAAGCTCAAATGGACCTACGAAGCAGGCGAATCGATCGAGTCGTCGCCCGCGGTCGCCAACGGGACGGTCTACGTCGGATCGTCCAAAGGCGAGCTGCTCGCGATCGATTTCGACACCGGGACGCTGCGGTGGAAGTACCCCACGGGCGACGCCGGGTTCATCGGCGAATCGTCGCCTGCCGTCACCGCCGACGCGGTCTTCATTGGCGATCTGGCCGGCGTCCTGCACGCCGTCAACGTCCGCGACGGGAAGAAGATCTGGACCTTCAAGGCCGACGATGAGATCCGGTCGTCGCCGGTCGTGGTGGACGATCTGGTGCTCGTCGGCTCGTACGACACACACTTGTACGCGCTCGAACAGAAAACAGGCAGAGTCCGCTGGAAGCTGCAGACCGACGGCCCCGTACACGCCACGCCGGCCGTTCACAACGGCGTCATCTACATCGGCGGCTGCGACGAGCAGTTCCGCGCCGTCCGGGCGTCCGACGGCAAGACGCTGTTCGCGCTGCCAATCGGCTCGAACATGGGCGCGTCGAGCGCGGTCGAAGGCGATCGCGCGTACGTCGGGACGTACGGCGCCGACGTGTTCGCGATCGACCTGCGCGCGCACAAGGTGGCCTGGAGCTATCGCGATCCCGATCGAGAGTTCCCGTATTACGCCTCGCCGGCAATCGCCGGCGGCCGCGTGATCATCGGCGGGCGCGACAAGGCGGTCCACGCCATCGACGCCGTCAGCGGAAAAGGCGTGTGGAAGTTCGTCACGCGCGCTCGTGTCGACTCGTCGCCGGTGGTGGCCGGCGGACGCGTGTTCGTGGGATCCAGCGACGGCAAGCTCTATGTCCTCGACGCGGCCACCGGCCAGAAGCGCTGGGAGTTCGAAGTCGGTGATGCGATTACGGCATCGCCTGCGATCGCCGCCGGGCGGGTCGTCGTCGGCGCGACCGACGGGAGGATCTATTGCTTTGGGTGAGAATGAATGGGGCGATCACCAGGAGCGTGTCCGACTAACCGATGCCCGCAAATCCTGTCTTCCTTTGCGTCCTTGGCGCTCGCCAAGCCGAAGCTCGAAGAATTACCGTCGAGCGAAGGCTGGGCCTCTGCGTTAATCGTGTTGTTCGCTCTAGCCGCGGAATCGTGAAATGTGGACATTCGATCTCAGTTGATGCGAACTAACTGGCGAAACTTGTGAACCCTGGCCCCTCGAAAGTCGAGCTCAACGATCAAACCGACGTCGGCAGCTATTTCGTCGCGACGTACCCGCCGTTTTCCGTCTGGTCGGCCGAGGCCGTCGACCGCGACGCGCGGCCGGCCCTGGCGTCGACCGCGGATGGGTCGGTCCCGCTGGGCGTGTACCTTCACATTCCGTTCTGCCGGAAGCGGTGCCACTTCTGCTATTTCCGCGTGTATACCGACAAGAACGCGCAGGAGGTCCAGCAGTACCTCGATGTCCTCGCGCGCGAGTGGGAGTTGTATGCGCAGCAGAAGGCGGTGGCTGGCCGGCGGGTTGATTTCGTCTATTTCGGAGGCGGCACCCCGTCGTTCCTGTCGACGCAGCAGCTCCAGAGCCTTGCCGCACGACTCTCGGCGGTCGCGTCATGGCGGGACGCGGAGGAAGTCACGTTCGAGTGCGAGCCGGGCACGCTGACCGAAACCAAGCTGGCCGCGATTCGGAACCTCGGCGTCACACGACTCAGTCTCGGCATCGAGAATTTCGACGATCGCATCCTCGAGCTGAACGGACGCGCGCACCGATCACCGGAGATCGGCCAGGCGTTCCGCTATGCGCGATCGCTGGCGTTTCCGCAGATCAACATCGACCTGATCGCCGGAATGCTGGGCGAGACCGAGGAGAACTGGCGCGACTGCATCCGGAAGACACTGGCCCTCGAGCCCGACAGCGTCACGATCTATCAGATGGAGCTCCCCTACAACACGACGATCAGCAAGGATCTGCTGCGCGGGACGAAGGTGTTTGCCGAGCCGGTCGTGAACTGGGCGACGAAGCGGCGCTGGGTGGGCGAAGCCTTCGAGGCGCTCGAGCGCGCCGGCTACCACGTGCGCAGCGCGTACACGGCCGTCAGGGATCCGTCGCGAACGAAGTTCCTCTACACCGATCGCCTGTGGCAGGGCGCCGACATGGTCGGCCTCGGCGTCGCCTCGTTCGGCCACGTCAACGGCGTGCACATGCAGAATGCCGACACCTGGGAATCGTACAGCGCTGCGGTCGGCCGCGGCGATCTGCCACTGAATCGCGCCTATCGGCCGACACACGACGAACGCATGATTCGCGAGCTGGTCCTGCAGTTGAAGCTGGGCAGCGTGCGGCCGTCGTACTTCAGGAACAAGTACGGGGTCGATCTCCTCGATCGTTTTCGCGACGAGCTCGCGTCGTTGTCGCGCGAAGGCTCCCTGCAGGAAGCGAGCAACGAACGGATCGCCCTGACGCGCGAGGGGCTGCTGCGCGTGGACGTGCTGCTGCCGCGGTTCTTCCATCCCGAACATGTCGGCATCCGTTACACGTAAGCCCCCGTTGAGCGACTACCGGTTCACGCGCCGCGTGCAATTCTACGAAACCGACGTGGCCGGCATCGTTCACTTCTCGTGGTTCTACCGCTACATGGAGGAGGCCGAGCACGCGCTCTGGCGCGAGGCCGGCCTCAGCATCCATCCGCACGACAGCGACATCGGATGGCCGCGGGTGTCGGCGTCGTTCGAGTTTCACCGGGCCCTGCGGTTCGAGGACGAGTTCGACGTCTGGCTGCGCATCGTCGAAATGACGAGCCGCCGGATCCATTA
>QHWF01000734.1 GCA_003222455.1 Acidobacteriota bacterium | reverse complement strand
CCGCCCGCCGATCCGCGCGCCCGCGCCCGCAGCTTGCCCAGCGGCAGCTGCGCTTCGTCGACGATGACCAGAACGTCCACCGGATCGATCTTGAAGTACCGGACGAGCTCGCCAATGGCCTGCCCGCTGAGGTTCATATACGTCAGCGGTTTGCCGAGCAGGACGGGCTCGCCAATCGGATCCGCGTCCGATGCGCGTGTCCGAATCTTCGCGACGAGCGCTTCGGCCGGCGCCGATTCGAACGCCACGGCCGCCCGCCTGGCGAGCTCGTCGAGCACGTCGAATCCCACGTTGTGCCGCGTGCCCCTGTATCGCGGTCCCGGATTGCCGAGTCCGAAAATCGCCTTCAATCAAGCGCTGCAATCGACCAACAGACTGCGAATCCCAAGATGCCGCAATCTGAAATCTGCAATCTGAAATCTACAATCTCACGGTCATTTCTTCTTGTCTTCCTTCTTCTTGTCTTCTTTCTTCTCCTCCTCTTCTTCCTTCTTGCCCTTCTTCAAAACTTCGGGCTCGGCCGGCGTGGCCGTTGCCGCCGCCGCCACGTCAGCCGCCGCCGGCGCCTCTTCCGCCTTCGGCAGGATGATGTGCACGAGCATCGCGTCGGCTTCGGTCAGCGGCTTCCATCTGGGATCGATCGGCACGTCGCGCACGCGCACACCCTGGTGCAGCATCAGCTCGCTGACGTCGATCTCGATGTGCTCCGGGATGTCGCCCGGCAGACACTCGATCTCGATCTCGCGCCGGATGAACTCGAGCACGCCGCCCTGCTGCTTCACGCCCTTCGGCTCGCCGTGGACGGTCACCGGGATGGTGACCTGCAGCACCTTGTCCATCGCCACGCGATAGAAATCGGCGTGGAGCATCTGGTGCGTGACGGGATCGAGCTGAAAGTCCTTCACCAGGACGCGGGCGTCCCCCGCTCCGGCCAGCTTCAGCGAAATGAGCGTGTTCAGGCCCGACTCGGAATGCAGGATCTTCAACAGCGCACGCGGGCTGACCGCGATCGGCGTCGCGCGACCGCCGTCGCCGCCATACAGGATACCCGGGACCTTGCCGTCGCGGCGCGTGCGCCGAGCTTCGTTCTTGCCGAACGTATCACGTGATGTCGCTTCGAGTATGGCTTCCATCTGGGTTCCTTCCGGCTCGAGAGTTACCACGGAGGACGCGGAGGTTCAATCCTGAAAGGGAACAGGATTTTGCCTCCGTGTCCTCCGCGGTGCGATTGTCATGTGTCCGACGCACTCCTAGACAAACAACGACGAAACCGATGTCTCTTCGTGAATCGACTTGATGGCCTGCCCGAGCAGCCGGGCAACCGACAGCACCACGATCTTGCTGCACGCGACGCCGGCCGGCGACAGCGGGATCGTGTTGGTCACGATCAGCTTGTCGATCGGCGACTTCTCGATGCGATCGATGGCCTGGCCCGACAGCACCCCATGCACCGCGCACGCGAAGACGCGCTCGGCGCCGTTCTCCTTCAGCGCCGATGCGCCTTTGGTAATCGTGCCCGCCGTGTCGATGATGTCGTCCTGCAGGATGCAGGTGCGGCCCTCGACATCGCCGATCACGTTCATCACTTCGGCGGTGCCATCCTCCGATCGGCGCTTGTCGATGATGGCCAGCTCGGCGCCGAGGCGTTTGGCGTAGGCGCGCGCGCGTTCGGCGCCGCCCGCGTCGGGCGACACGATGGTGAGCTTCGGCTGATCGAGCCTCGACAGGAAATCGATGATCACCGGCGCAGCGAACAGATGGTCCACGGGAATATCGAAAAACCCCTGAATCTGCGCCTTGTGCAGATCCATCGTCAGCACACGATTCGTGCCGGCTGCGCTCAGGATGTTCGCCACGAGCTTGGCCGAAATCGGGACGCGCGGCTTGTCCTTGCGATCCTGGCGCGCGTAGCCGTAATACGGCACGACCGCGGTGATGCGCGCCGCCGACGATCGCTTGAACGCGTCGATCATGATCAGCAGCTCGACGAGATGCTGATCCACGGGCGCGCACGTCGGCTGCACCAGGAACACATCGGTGCCGCGAATGTTCTCGTCGATCTGAAACGAGACTTCCGAGTCCGGAAACCGGCGCAACCGGGCCTGGCCGAAGCCGACGCCCAGAAACGCCGCAATTTCCCGCGCGAGCTCCGGGTGCGCGCTGCCCGAGAAGACTTTCAGTTCGCCGAACCCGATCGCCATGAAGGGGTCACCCATATTACCTGCCAGCGGCGGGCGCGAGGCAGGGGACCCTGCGCCTGGCCCACCAGTACGAGTGGCTGGGGCGGAAGGATTCGAACCTTCGAATACGGGATCCAAAGTCCCGCGCCTTACCGCTTGGCCACGCCCCACCATGTCTCTCTCGTCACCGCCCAACCGCCAACAGAAAGGTTGCCCTCGCCGTCACCGCGGTTCGATCGCGTCCCGTTTTCGCCGTGACCAGTCTCCAGCCCGGTGCGCGGGGCGACAGGCGGCTGGGAGTGGGACGGGTAACTGAGGACTGATGACTACCGCAGGTGATCCATGTGGCGCAAACCGTAAGTGTATACGATGGGCTCATTTGGCGGCAAGCCTGTGGTATTCGCGCCGCCCGACGGTCCGCGTGAGGATGATCGTCCGAGAGCGCGTCTTCAACACCTCGGCCGCGTACGCGGCTCCGTCCCTGCGTTCGAACAGGCCAAAAACAGCCGAGCCGCTCCCCGTCATGGACGCGTGTGAGGCCCCCGCACGGCGAAGCGCCGTCACGATCCGCCGCACCTCCGGGTGGCGTCGCGCGACGGCGGCCTGAAGATCGTTCCGCAGCTCGTACGTCGGCCAGTCGATCGGCAGGCGTGACTTGTCGTGGTCGCGGGGCGCAGGCTTCGAGCCACGGGCGCGGTCCAGCCACGAATACGCATCCGCGGTGCTCACGCCGAAGGCAGGAACCACGATCGTCACCCAGACCGGCGGATAATCGACCAATTGAAACAGCAGGTCGCCGTGCTCGAGACCA
>QHWF01000733.1 GCA_003222455.1 Acidobacteriota bacterium | reverse complement strand
TCCGTGACAAGACCGGGAATGCGCTCGTCCCGTCGGTTGTGTCGGTGAGCGAAGACGGCGTGGTGTCGGTCGGCCTCGACGCGCAGCGGCGCCTGCTGGTCGATGCGCAGCGCACGGCCTATTCGATCAAGCGGTTCATGGGGAAGGGGCGGGACGACGTGCGCGACGAAGAGCGCCATTTTCCGTTCCGAATCATCGGCGCTGCCGGCGGCGTGCTGCGGATCGGTCTCGGCGAGCGCGAGCTCACGCCGCCCGAGATTTCGGCGCTGATTCTCCGCGAGCTGAAGCGTCGCGCGGAAGCGTTTTTTGCCGCGCAGGGTGAAGCCGACCACGAAGTCGACCGCGCGGTGATTACGGTGCCGGCGTACTTCAACGACGCGCAGCGCACGGCCACGCGCGATGCCGGACGCATTGCGGGTCTCGAGGTCCTTCGGATCATCAACGAACCGACGGCGGCGTCGCTCGCGTACGGACTCGACAAGCGGCACACGGGTGTGATTGCCGTCTACGATCTCGGCGGCGGCACGTTCGACATCTCGATTCTGCGCGTCGAGGACGGCGTGTTCCAGGTGCTCTCGACCAACGGCGATACGCATCTTGGCGGCGACGATATCGACATGCTGCTGATGGATCGCGTCCTGGCGGACCTGTCCACTCCTGGCGCGGCGTCCGGCCCGAGCCGGACCTCTGACGTGGCGTCCGGCTTCAGCCGGACCCCTGACGTTGTGTCCGGCTTTAGCCGGACCCCCGAAATGATGCAAGAACTCCGCAAGGCCGTGATTCAGGCGAAATGGGATTTGTCCAGCCAGGAAGCCACCGGCATCCGCCTGGAGAGTTTCAGCCGTCCAATCACGCGCGCGGAATTCGAGGCGCTGATTCAACCGATCGTCGATCGGACGCTTGGCCCGTGCCGCCAGGCGCTGGCCGACGCCGGGCTGCAGCCGTCGCAGATCGACGAAGTGGTCCTGGTCGGCGGGTCGACGCGGATTCCGCTGGTTCGCCGCGCCGTGGCCGACTTGTTCGGCAGGACGCCGCACAGCGAATTGAATCCGGATGAAGTGGTGGCGCTCGGCGCAGCGGTCCAGGCCGACATCCTGATCACCGGCAACCGCGACATGCTGCTGCTCGACGTCACACCGCTCTCGCTCGGCATCGAGACCATGGGCGGCGTCGTGGCGAAGATCATCGTGCGCAACTCGACCATCCCGGCGACAGGCAGCGAGATCTTCACGACCGCGGTCGATAATCAGACGGCCGTCGACATTCACGTCCTGCAGGGCGAACGCGAGCTGGTGCCGGACAACCGATCGCTCGCGCGGTTCAAGCTGCGCGGGATTCCACCGATGCCCGCCGGCATGCCCCGCGTGCTGGTCCGGTTTCAGATCGACGCCAACGGCATCCTGAGCGTCACTGCGCGCGAGCAGCGCACCGACGTCGAGCAGACCATTGAGGTCAAGCCGTCGTACGGGTTGACCGACGAAGAAGTGGAACGCATGCTGCTCGAGTCGTTCGAGCACGCCGAAGCCGACTTCGCCGCTCGACTGCTGATCGAGGCGCGCAACGAGGCGGAAGCCGTGATCAAGGCGACCGAAAAGTCCTTGCGCGACCCCGGCTTCGAACAGATCGAGCAGACGGAGCTCGCGCCGGCCGAGCGCCAGAAAATCGAGTCGGTGCTCGCGGGTCTCAAGATGGTGCTCAACTCGAACGATCGTGAAACGATCCAGAAATGGACGGGTGCGCTGAACGACGCCACGCAGCATCTGGCCGAAGTCATGATGAACCGCTCGGTCCACGCCGCGCTCGCTGGCAGAAACGTGAACGACGTGGAGCAGTAACTGACGTACGCTTGAACGCAAAGGCCGCGAAGGCCGCAAAGACGTACTGTCTTTCTTTGCGTCCTTTGCGACCTCTGCGTTCCATCGTGACGTTCGCAAGGGGATCAACCAAACGGCGTAGCGCGAAGCTTTCAGCGAACGAATCATGCCCAAGGTCACCTTTATCATCGACGGCGAGCCGCAGACCGTGGAGTTCGAGACCGGTCAGCTCCCGTACTCGCACCACGGCAAACCCGAGTCGTTCCTCGACGTGGCCAAGAACTACGGCGTGCCGCTGGAGCACGCGTGCGGCGGAAGCTGCGCCTGCACGACCTGCCATGTCATCATCCGCGAAGGCGCACAGCATCTCACCGAGATGCAGGACGACGAGGCCGATCGCCTCGATACGGCCTGGGGCCTCACGCCGGATTCCCGGCTCGGATGTCAGGCCGTCATCTCGGGCGACGTCGTCTGCGAGTTGCCGATGTACACGCGGAACTACGTGCAGGAAGGCGGCGGCATTCAGCTGGGCAAATCGGACCGCAAGGAGCGGAAAGCGCAGGAGGTGACGCCATGAAGTGGACCGATTCCGAAGACATCGGCATTGCCCTGGCGGAGAAGTTCCCCGGCCAGGATCCGCTCACGCTTCGGTTCACCGACCTGCGCCAGCGCGTGATCACGCTCGAGGGCTTCGACGACGACCCGAACCGGTCGAACGAGCCCAAGCTCGAAGCGATCCAGATGGCGTGGTACGAAGAATGGAAGGACGCGCAGGCGTGACGGTCCGGGACATGCTCCGGCCGGGAATGCGCGGCTATCTCGTGCCGCTGGCCGCCGGCATCAGTTTGACCGTCAGCGCGTTTCTCCCCTGGGTGATCGTCGGCGAATACTCGCGCCGCGGCGTGCCGGACCTGTGGGCCATCTGGATTGCCGGGCTCGGCGCGCTGGCGTCGGTGCTCGCGACGCTGAGCATGATTACGCGCAAGAACTCGCGCCATCCCCTGCTCGTGGTTGGACTGCTGGCGCTCGGACTCACGTTTCTCGCCTGGAGAATCGTGCCGCGCGCCGCTGAACAGGGTGCGCGCACGTGGGCGCAGGCGGTCGCGATTGCCGATGGCGTGTCTGCAGCCGCCGTTCCGGAGACACATGCTCTGGTCGGCAGCGGCATCTACGTGGGGCTCGTCGCCGCCATCGTGCTCGTCTGTTTCGGCCTCACCATTGTCATCAGACGTGCACACACCTACGTCGTCTCTGATCCGGACGATGATGTGTAGACTCGCTTACTTCCCTGCTGTCCTCCGCGTCCTCCGTGGTGAATAGTTCAATATGAAGATTCACATCGCGCACAGCCCCGATTCCGACGATGCGTTCATGTTCTACGGCCTG
>QHWF01000742.1 GCA_003222455.1 Acidobacteriota bacterium | reverse complement strand
ATCATCACGGGTCCGTCCATCTGCGCGCCGAACTGTTTGCGCTGCCGCGGGTTCTTGGGGTTCGCCGGATTCTCGAAATACCCGCGGGCGTCGAGGGCATCGTCCTGGAAGAATGCGGAGATCGATCCGTGGGCGTCGTTGGTCCCGCTTTTGGTGACGACGTTGATGTGGACCCCGAGGTACGAGCCGTACTCCGCCGAGGTGCTGCCGGTCTGAACCTGGATCTCCGTGACCGCGTCGGCAATCGGCCGCATGCTGGTCGCCGCCAGGAGATTGGACGAGGAGTTGATGCCGTCGAGCGACAAGCTGTTCTGGATTTCCCGCTGCCCCGCGCCTCTGAAGCTCAAACCGATATCACTGTTCAGGCCGGTGAGGACGCCGGGCGTGGTGCTCGCCAGGCTCCAGACATTGCGGCCGTTGAGCGGCAACTCGCTGATTGCGCGCGCGCCAATGGTTTCCGAGATCTTCGCACTGTCGGTGTCGAGGATCGGCGCTGAAGCCACCACGGTGATCGATTCGTTCAACTGACCGACCTTCATCACCACGTTGGTGCGGACGACCTGGTTGTTCGCGACCTCGACGCCGCTCACCTTGGACGTCTGGAAGCCGGTCAGCGTCACGGTGATCTCGTACGTGCCGGTGCGGACGAATTGGATGTTGTAATACCCCTCCGCGTTCGTCGACGCTTCGTAGGTATCCTGCGTGCCGGCGTTCACCGCGACCACCTGGGCGCCAGGGACGACCAGGCCGCCGCTATCAGTGACTGTCCCGACCAGCGCCGTCTGAGACGCCAGCTGCGCCCATGCGCTGGTCGTGAGGAGCGCGGCGCCAGTCAGGAATACCAGAATTCGAGGCACCATGCCGCCTCCTTAGAAAAACACCTTCAGCACCAGCTCCACGGTCCGTGCGGTGCTGGTCGTGGTCGTAATCGTGCCGAACGTGTTCGGTGCGTTGATGTCGCGCGCCGGCGGACCGAAGCTGGGCGTGTTCGTCAGGTTGAATGCTTCGGCCCGGAACTCGAAGTACCGATCGCCGCCGGTGCTGAAGCGTTTCGACAGGGAGGCGTCGAGGTTCTTGTAGCCGGGCGCACGCGCGACGCCGACGCCGCAGTTGCCCCACGTGCCGCGTGGCGCGCGCGAGAACGCGTTGATGTCCAGCCAATGGTCGATGTTCTGATCGCTCGGCGCCGGGTTGCCGACGCAATTCGGACGCTCGTTGCCGCGCTGGCCCTGGAGCGACGGCGCGCTTCCGTCGATGATCGTAATCGGAAAGCCCGTTCGCGCCTGGAAGATGCCGCTGACCCGCCATCCGCCGAGGACCGAATTCATCAATGGAGACCATTCGCCGCCGATCTGGTGTCCTTGACCGATCGGGAGCTCGTACGTGGCCGAATAGACGAAGTTATGCCGCGCGTCGAAGAAGGCCGGCCCGTAATTCCACTCCGGCTCGTACGTGTTCATCCAGTACGCGCCCTCCGCGGCGACGCCGGCGGAACCGTAGTACCCAAGGTTGTTCGACCTGGCCCGGCTCAGCGTGTACGAAGCAAGATACTCGAAGTCCTTGACGCTGCGCTGCCGCACGCTCGCCTGCAGCGCGCCGTAATCGCTATGCCCTCGCGCCGCGGTCGTGGAGATGTTCGTGATGAGCGGTGCCGTCGCGTACAGCGGACGGCGCGTCTGCAACGGCGCCCAGGTGGAGGGATCGCCAACGCCGGGAAGCGGCTGGTTGCCTTCCACCGGCGTGACGAGGTGCGTGGCGTCGTGGCCGACATATCCCACATTGGCCGACGTAGACGGCGTGAGGAGGTACTCGGCAAAGACATTCCACTGCTGCGTGAACTGCGGCCGCAGGTTCGGATCCCACGCACGCACCTGGCCGGACGGCTTATCGAGCGGCCTCAGCTCGGCAAAGCCAGTCGCCAGCGTTCCTGCGCCGGTCGTCGCGTCGTAATTGACGGCCGATTCGAAGAAGAACGGCGGGTTGAGCGGCAGCCGGAGATTGGCTCCGGTGCCCTCCATGTACTGGGTGATGCCGTACCCGCCGCGCACGACCCAGCGATCGCCTGCCCGGTAGGCAAACCCGAGGCGCGGCTCGAAACCCTTCGTGTACGCTTTGTAAAGGGCCCGGCCTTCCCGGCTGCTGTCGTCCGGAAAGATCTGCTGACCGGTCGTCAGGTCGAAGTTGGACTGGCGGTTGTCCTTCTCGACGAGCGGCTGCGTGTAGGCCCACCGCATGCCGAGATTCAGCGTCAACGCCGGCGTGACCTTGAAGTCGTCCTGGACGAACAACGCGACGCGATTGTGAACCTGCGTCCACGGATCCGAGAGGCTGCCGCGGCCTTTGCTGGCCACCTGATCGAACAGGAAATCGGTGACCGGGAATCCGGTGAACGCGCCGCCGTAGCCGAAAATACCGAGCAGGCCATTGTTTCCTGCGTAGAAGCGGCGTTGAACATAGTGGAGGAGCTGGCCACCGATTTTCAGCGTCTGAGATCCCCTGAGCCACGTGACCTTCTCGTTGATCTGATACGTCTTGTCGAGCGTGTTCGTGTCGGTCGCTGCGGCGCCGATCGACGTGAGACCGCCGCCCCACACAACCGAGCTGAGCCCCGGGATCGGCTGTCCGCCCGCGATGCCGAACGTGGCATTGCCATTGCCGATCCCCGCCCAGTCCAAGGTGTTCGTCACGATCGTGATCGTGTTGAACCCGACGAGGAGCTCGTTGATGAGCGACGGATTGAGGACACGGTTCCAGTTGAACGCGACGTTCCGGAATGGCGAGTTGGTCACGCTGCCCAGGAGCAACGGGAATGCCCGCTTGTCGTTCCTCGATTCGTACTCGGACAGGGACAAACGGCCAAACACCTTGTCATTCGCTGACGGACTCCAGTCGATGCGTACATCACCCTGCTTTGCCCGTGTGGTCGTCACCGTGTCGCCCACGAAATTGCCGCTGACG
>QHWF01000741.1 GCA_003222455.1 Acidobacteriota bacterium | reverse complement strand
CCGCCTCGGCACTCGCCGCTCAAGCCAATCTCCCAGATACCGCCTACACCACGGCGGCGGTCACTCTTCGCGCCAAACCGGACCCGAACGCGCGCTCTGTCGCGCGACTCGCAGCCGAGACGCCCGTCCAGGTCATTGCTTGCGAAAACGGTTGGTGTCAAACGGCGGTCAATGGGCGCAATGGATACCTGCCGAGACTCTCCCTCACCGCCGAGCCCAACGGCTCGTTCAAAGAAGGATCCGGCTACACAAACTCGAAAGGCAACCGGCTGCGGTCGCCGACGCGGACGTCGGACCATCAGCCGCCGCCAGGCGCCACGGCGCAGTGCAGGGACGGCACGTTCAGCTTCAGCCAGTCTCGTCGCGGGACGTGCTCGCACCATGGTGGAGTGGCGAAGTGGCTGAATTGAAGAATGAATCTCCACGTCGGTTTCTCCGTGTCCTAAAGGACCGGCTCGGCCACTTCGCGCGTCCTGAAGGACGCGATGAGCCCTCAGGACTCGCGTCTTCGCCGCGCCGGCCCGCTTCGCTGCGCTCAGGGCAGGCTTTCAGCGCACGGATCACGTCTCTTCACCGCGTCCTTCTCTCGGTCACCATCGCCACTACTCTAACGCCAGCCCCTCGCGCACGTGAAAGCGCGGCTTCGATTACTCCAAAAGCGAGTGCGCTATCGGCTTTCAGGTACAGCACTCGATCGAGCGGCCGTCGAGCGTACAATCGCGCTAACTCGGGCCCGAGTGCGGCAGGAGTTACCTCCCAGCCCCCGTCTCCCCCGAGCTCATCTTCGATGGCAAGCTCGAATGTTCCCTGACGGTTGATACGGAGCACAACGGCGTTCGGCTTGGGTGGCTCAGTCGAATGCTTGCTCGTCGGGAGCGCGATCGCGGGGGCAAACAACTGCACAATCATGAAAATCATCAGCAGCACGAGCATGAGGTCGATCATCGGGGTGAGATTCGGGGCAGCCCGGAGGGACGGCATGATGGCCTCGGTGATCTTTTCCTCACATTGTCCCGGCATTCTGACGAGAGGAGGGCGCGCCGATTACGGTACGATTACAAGATGATGAGAGTCGTCATAGTTTTATCCGTGCCCTAAAGAGCTTGCTCTGAGCGCAGCGAAGGGGCCGGCTCGGCCACTTCACGCGTCCAAAAGGACGCCAGGGTGCGCTCCTTTGGTTATCGTCGCGCGGTCCCATCGCACAGTCTTCAGGGCATGCCCGTACGCATCTACGCCCACCTCTCCTGGACCTGCTGGGCGCGACTGCCACTGATCGATCAACCAGTGGCCGACTTCCTCGCGCCGTTTCTCCTCGCCGAGGTCAAACGCCACGACGCGCGGGTGATCGAGATCGGAATCGTCCCGAATCACGTCCATCTGTTGCTCGAGCTCCCGGCCGCATTCGACGTTCCACGACTCGTCCAAGGGCTCAAGGGCGCAAGCGCGCGACTCGCCAACCGCGACGGCCATGCGCGCAACCAATCGCTGCGATGGGACACGGGCTATGACCTGCGATCTGTAGGACTCGAGCAGCTGCCGCAGGTCGCGAATTACGTGCGGCATCAGGAGCTAAAACACGGCGCACCGAAACCTCGAATCGACACGGGCAGCCCTTCAGGGCTGGTGTAGTGGCCGAGCCGGCGCCCTTCGCTGCGCTCAGGGCAGGCTTTCAGCGCACGGATAAGGACCTCGCGACCCCACAAAAACGTCGTAGTGTCGAGCGATGCGTTGGTCCCGCGCGCTACTCGTCTATGGGGTGGTCTTCTTCATTGCGGTAAACCTCTTCGTCATGCTGTACGAGGAGCCAGCGCTACGCGCGCAATTCGGCGCGTCCTACGAACACTACACGCGGACCGTCGGGCGGTGGGTGCCGCGGCTCCATCGTGGTAGCTCCTGATCCATGTTCGTCGGCCACTACGGAGTGAGCTTCGCGGCAAAGAAAGCCGAGCCGTCCATCCCGCTCTGGGTTCTCTTTATCGCGGTCCAGCTCCTGGACGTGTTGTGGGCGCCGTTCGTCCTGCTGGGCCTCGAAAAGGTGCGGATCGTTCCCGGCATCACCGCCTCGAATCCGCTCGACCTCTACTATATGCCCTACACGCACAGCCTGGTCGCCGCGCTCGGGTGGTCGATCCTCGCGGCTCTTGTCTACCGCGTAGTGGCGCCGAGCGGCAACAAGCGAGCAGCCACAGTGATTGGCGGTGCCGTCTTCTCACATTGGGTGCTCGACCTTCTGGTGCACCGTCCCGACCTGCCCCTGTACGACAACACGGCCAAGGTCGGGCTCGGCCTCTGGAACGTGCCGGCCATTGCGATCGGACTCGAGGCCGTCCTGCTGTTCGGCGGGATGTGGCTGTACTTCCGTTTGGGCACGGCGCGCCGCACCGCGATGCTGGTGTTCGGCGTCATCATGCTCGCGATCCAGGCGTACGTCTTCTTCGGCCCACCACCTGT
>QHWF01000740.1 GCA_003222455.1 Acidobacteriota bacterium | reverse complement strand
GACCGGGCAGGGTCCTGTATGGGCCTTCCAGGACGCCGTAGCAACTCTCAACTCTCAACTCTCAACTCTCAAGTTGAGACTTGAGACTTGAGACTTGAGACTTGAGACTTGAGTGGAGAGGCTCAGCGCTCCCACTGCATCGTGGCGATTCTCGGATCGTCCGCGAACGCGTCGCGATCGAACGCGAGGCGCAGGTCCGGAAACTCGCAGAGGCCGCGGACGCCGCGGGGGCCGACGTGGATCCGCCAGGTCTGGCGCTGGACCGGCTCACGCGACACGAACACACGACAGGCGAGCAGCGCGAGATTGTAGCCGCGCTTGTGCGGGCGATCGCGCACCGACTCGTAACGCAGCGCTTCGATTCCTGCCGTCCGCGCCTGGTCGGCGAGATCCTGACATGCCCCGTACTCGGTGCACGAGGTCCACAACGCCCGATCGCCATCGAGCGGCGGCCTCGTCAAATCCAGGCCCGCGGCCGTCTTGAAGGCGACCATGAACGCCGTGTATTCGGTGGCGTTCACCGGCCAGGGCGTGTGTGGCGAGTCCGCGAAGAACAAGAGCCGGTGAAACGCCATTTCTGCAACCGCGGTCGGCGCCGTCTGCGATCCGTAGAACACGCCCGGCGTGAGCCCGGCCCGGCGGAAGCGTGATCCGGCCGGGTACGGCGCGCCGTAGCGAAACGGTGTGAAGAGCAGATAGTGGAGATGGCGGCAATCCGGCGGCACCTGGGGTTTCGTGCCGTCAACGAGGATCTCGAGCAGTTCCTGTTCCTCGAGCGTGTCGACCAGCTTCATCGTGGAGACGCGGTGCTGCGACTCCACGACTCGCCAGCACGGGCCGGACAACCGGCGACGCTCAGGCCAGAGCTCGCCGGGCGTCCAGGTAGCCGAGGACATTCACGAGGCCGGGAACCGACTGGATGAGCGCGAGCGGCATGTCGCCGAGCGTCAGGTGCTCGTTCTTCAACCAGGCGGTTGCGACCGCCTCGTCGCCGCCGGCGATCGCGTCGAGCGAGCGAAACAGGCGGATGAAGAGGACCGCCAGCTCGAAGGCTTTGTCGCCCCGGGACAGGGTGTACGATCCGGACCCCATCCGCGACACGGTCGCCTCCGACAGGCCGATGATCCGGCCGAGCGCCTTGTTCGACACACCGAGCCGGCCGGCGGCGCGCAAGACCGCCCTGGTGACGACTGCATTTTCCGTAACTGCCGCACGCCGGAGCGCCACACGGGCCATGTCGCCGTATCCTTTCTGATGAAATAATATATCACAAAAAATTCCTGTGAAAGAATGGTGGCGAGCAACCCTTACGATCGGCTGCCCGTGGTGTGGCCCAGCGCCGCAACGAGGTGGGCGATTTCCGACAGTTCGAACGGCTTCGCGACGTGCGCCTGGAAACCGGCCGCTTCCACGGCCAGACGATCGCTGGCCGTCGCATACGCGGTGATCGCGATGGCGGGGATGCCGCCGCCGCTGGCGTGTGGCCGCGCCCGTACTTCTCGAATCAGGAAGTACCCGTCCTCGTGGGGCATGCCGATGTCGCTGAGGAGCATGTCCGGCGGATGGCGTTCGATCTCGGCCAGTGCGTCTGCAGCGCTCGAGACCGTGGTCACGTCGGCGCCGTGCTGCGTCAGTGCGGTCTCGAGAAGCACGCGGGCGTCTTCTTCGTCATCGACCACGAGCACGCGCAATCCGCGCAGCAGCGATTCATCGACACGCGAAGGCGGCAGCGACTGGCTCGATCGATGCGGGGCAAGGGCTGCGCCCCGAGACGGCACGACCGACGGCAGGTGAACCTCGAAGGTCGCACCGGTGCCGTGCCCGAGGCTGTGCGCTTGGATGGTCCCGCCGTGGAGCTCGACGAGCTGTTTCACGATGGCGAGTCCGAGCCCCAGTCCGCCGTATTCGCGGCTCGAGGTGCCGTCGGCCTGGCGGAACGGCTCGAAGATGATGGGCAGGTATCTGGGCTCGATTCCCGAGCCGGTGTCTTGAATCGACAGGGTATATCCGTTGCCGCGCTCGAGACGAACCCGGATCTGACCATCCGGCGGTGTGAACTTGACCGCGTTCGACAGCAGGTTCCAGACCACCTGCTGGAGACGGCCGGCGTCGCCATAGCTCATCGCCGGCCGGCTGTCGATCTCCACCTTCAGCTCCAGCCGTTTGGCGGCTGCGGCCGGCTGGACCACTTCGACGGCCGCATCGACAATCGCCGCGAGGTCGGCTTCGCCGATCTGCAATCTTGGCTTGCCGCTCACGATTCGTGACATGTCCAGCAGGTCTTCGACCAGCACCGCCTGGGCGCGCGCATTGCGTTCAATGATCTCCAGGGCCTTCGCTTGCATCGCCGCGTCGAGACGGGACGACCGCAGCATCCGCGTCCACCCGAGCATGGCGGTCAGCGGGGTCCGGAGCTCGTGCGACAACGTGGCGAGAAATTCGTCTTTGAGACGGCCGGCCTGCCGTTCGCGCTCGAGCGCATCGGTGATGCGGTCGAGCATTTCGTTGAAGGACCGCATCACCACGCCGATTTCATCGTTCGATGCCGAGGGTGCCCGGAGCGTGTAATCGCGGGTCTGGGAGATGGCGTGTGCGGTGTCGGCGAGCTGCAGCAAGGGCGAGGCAATGGATTGCTGGATGCGTGCGCTGATCAGGAACGCGGCGCCCGTGGCGAGCAGCAGCAGAACGAGTATGGTCACACCGGCCACTTGTATCCGGTCATACATGTCGCCCAACTCGCGACGGATGTACAGCGTGCCCACCCGATCACGACCGATCGTCACGGGCGTCACGATGTGGAAGGCT
>QHWF01000739.1 GCA_003222455.1 Acidobacteriota bacterium | reverse complement strand
TGATCTCGTTGTGTTCGACATCGCCGGAACGACTGTCCACGACGGGGACGCGGTCCACCGATGCCTGGCCAGCGCTGTCGCGATCGTGGGGGCGACGCCCTCGCGCGCGGCCATCAATCGCGTCATGGGTATGTCGAAGCCTCTCGCGATCGCGAGTCTGCTGCTCGGGCATCGTGGTGTCCCGCCGCCGCCGGGCGATGTGCAGCGGGTCTACGCGGAGTTCGAGTCGAACATGATCGAGCATTACCGTACCAGCCCCGACGTGCGCGAAACAGACGGCGCCGCCGCCGTCTTCGGTTGGCTCCGCAAGCACGGCGTCGTCATCGCGCTCGACACGGGCTTTGCGCGAGCGATCACCGATGTCATCGTCGAACGGCTGGGCTGGGCACACGATTTGGTCGACCTCACGGTGTCGAGCGACGAGGTGCTCCGCGGTCGACCGCACCCTGACATGGTGCACCGGGCCATGGAGCTCGCCGGCGTCAGCGATCCCGCCCGCGTGGCGAAGGTCGGGGACACGCCCGCGGATTTGCTCGAGGGCACGGCGGCCGGATGCCGGTTTGTGATCGGCGTGACAGCCGGATCACACACTCGCGACGAGCTCGCCGCTCATCCTCACACGCACCTGATTACAACGCTGCGCGAGCTCCCGGCGATTCTCGACGTTGGTCCGATCGAGCGCGCGCCAGGTGACGTGTCGTCGCCGCTGCTGTTCACCCCGGGGCCTCTCACGACGTCGTCCGCCATCAAGCAGGCCATGCTTCGCGATGTCGGGTCACGCGACCGTGAGTTCATCCGCCTGGTCGAGAAAGTACGGCGACGCCTCCTGGCCCTTGCCGGCGTGTCTGACGCGGCCGGGTATGAGGCCGTCTTGATCCAGGGCAGCGGAACCTACGCGGTTGAAGCGATGGTCGGCACGTTCGTGCCGAAGTCGAGCCGACTCTTGGTGATCGACAACGGAGCGTACGGCGCGCGCATGGGCGAGATTGCACACATCCTCGGCATCGATACGCACGTCCGGCAGCTGCCGCCCGCCCAGCCGGTTGACCCGCTCGCCGTCGCGGGGGCAATCGGAGACGACCCCGCGATCACACATGTCGCAGCCATTCATTGCGAGACGACAACGGGCGTCCTGAACCCGATCGGCCAGATCGGTGCAGTGGCTCGAGACGCCGGTCGGACCTTGCTCGTCGACGCCATGAGCAGTTTCGGCGCCGTCGAGATCGATCTCGAGCGAGATCACATCGACGCGCTGGCCGCCTCGGCCAACAAGTGCCTGGAAGGCGTGCCCGGTTGCGCGTTCGTCCTCGCGCGGCGTGCCCTGATCGATGCGGGTGTCGGCCGCAGCCTTTCGCTTGATGTCGCGGCACAGTGGCGAGGATTCGAGCGTGACGGTCAGTTCCGCTTCACGCCGCCGACACACGTCGTCCTGGCGCTCGATCGCGCGCTCGACGAGCTCGAGCGCGAAGGCGGAATTCGCGGACGCGCCGCGCGGTACCGCGCCAACCGGGAACGGCTGCTCGACAGGATGCGTGACATCGGCTTCACCGAAATCGTCGCGCCCGAGCACCAGAGCGACGTGATTACCGCCTTTCGCTGCCCCGCCGACCCGGCGTTCGCCTTCGACGATTTCTACGAACGGCTGCGTGCCCGGAATTTCGTCATCTATCCGGGCAAGCTGCCGGCGATCGAATCCTTCCGCATCGGCACGATCGGCCGCTTGTTCCCGGCCGACTTCGACGCGCTCACGGGTGCCATCCGTGAGGTACTTGCCGCGATGAATGTCCGACAAATCAGCGGATCGAGGCCGCCTTTGCCTTCACCGCCGCCCAGTGCGCCATGACCGGCCGCGCCTGCGCGCGGGCCGCGGCGGCCGCCGCTACCTGCGTTGCCGTCGGCGCGACCTCGGCGGCCTGTATGGCCATCCCCGCGGCTTGCAGCGAGTTACTCACCGCTTCCAGCGACGGCGTCGCCGGCTCGGCGCCTCGCCGGCGGAGCAGGCGGATGTTGCGCTGGAGTCCCGTCGGGGCGAGGGCTTCCAGCTCGCCCTTGATGGCATCCACCTCGGTGCCGGATCGGCGATCGAGTGTCGCGGCCAACGCGCGCGCCTCGGTGAACGCGCGGTGCGCGGCCACGGCCTCCCAATACAGCGCGGTGCTGAGCGTGTTCAGTGTCGCGAGCGCCGCTGGCCCGATCTGCACGCGCGGATCGAGCCGGACCACAATCGGCTGCGTCTTCGTCGCGCCGTCGACGGTGAGCCGTACGGTGTAGCGTCCCGGTGGCACCCACGGCACGTTGTAATTCGGATAGGTGCGGCCGGGCACCGCTCCCGTCGCCTCCTCGTCCCCGGCGGGAATCAAATCGACGGGCGAGACGGGATCGAACTTGAGATCCCAACTGAACCGGTGCATCCCCGCCTTGGGCGAGACCATGAACTGCGGCGCGGGCCAGTAGAGCGGGAGGCCGCAATAGGCAGCCGTCGGCGTCTTCTTGCAGACCTCGTCGTACGCGGCCATGTCCTTGCCCGGATCCGGATCGAAGATCGGTTCGGTACTGGAATAGGTGCGCACCACCTTCCCGCTCGCATCGAGAATCTCGAGCTGCACGGGACCACTGGCGTCCTTCGCGAGGTAGTAGTCGATCAGCGCACCTGGTGGCGCGCTCTCTCCGGCCGGGAGCTCGGGCGGCCACGGCGTGGGTTCGTTGACGCCGAAGCGCACGCGCACCGCCGGTC
>QHWF01000738.1 GCA_003222455.1 Acidobacteriota bacterium | reverse complement strand
ATGGACTTCTTAACGTATTTGTTTCACGTCTGCGGCATCATCTGGAGCAGCTAACATTGCGAGGACCGATCGCCAGCGTCGCGCGCATTCATATCGTATTATCGCGCCGGCGCCGGCTCTCCACGCACGGCGTCACGGATGCGATCGACCAGGCGTTCCAGCGCATCCGGGCCGACGTTCGTTCCGACAATCGGGATGTCGCGCGGCTCGAGACCGGCGCGCACCCGCGGCTCGTCGCGTTCGTTGCACACGATGACCGACGGCGCCAGTCCACGACAGATCGCCAGCGCGCTCTCGATGCTGGCCACCGGCGCGACCGCGAAGTGCGACGAGGCCAGAATCCGTTCGGTGAGCGTCCGCCGGGCACGGTCGGCCTCGACCACCATCACCAGCGGTGAAAACCCACTCACATCCTCCGGGCGGCGGCCGCCGCGGCGATAGAAGCGTCGATCCGCCCGACGCCGTTGGTCCACGCCCAGCATTGTAGGGCAAAACCCTTTCGCGCCCACCCACCCCACGGATTCCCGATCACCGACGGGACACACCGCTCATTCCACCGCCTTCGGAAAACAAATCCGTCACTTCGCCTGTCGATCTTGTCGCCGCCCGGTGACTGGTTTTTCGGACAGCTCATCCAGCGCATCGTCCGAAAACGCCTTGGAAATCGTCCTGACACGCTCACTGGCAGCCGTCTTGCGCTTCCGCCGGGCAACCAAACGCCAATTACTCCGGCGCCTCGGGCGGCGTCCTTCCAGCGAGTGTTCCACATGCCGATCTGCCGACGATTCGATGTCATTCGTGTGTCATGGCTCCTCGCGCTCATCGCGCTCTGCGGCGCTTCCCGCGCGTTCGCGGCGGTGCCCAGTCCCTGGGCCGCCGGTGACATCGGCACGCCCGCGCTCGCAGGCAGCGCGTCGGCGTCGAACGGCACCTTCACCGTCACCGCGAGTGGCGTTGACATCTGGAATGCCTCGGACCAGTTTCATTTCGTCTATCAACAGCTCTCCGGCGATTTCGACGTCAGCACGCGCGTCGAGTCGATTGCCAACACGAGTGCATGGGCAAAGGCCGGCGTCATGATTCGGACGTCGCTCGCAGCAAACTCCGCCGAGGTGTTCGCGGGCGTGACACCAGCGCCCGGTGTCACGTTCCAGCAGCGTAGTGCGGCAGGCGTCGCCACCGTGAGTGCCGGCTTCACCGCGGGCATCGGCGCGCCCCGGTGGGTCCGTCTCGTCCGGGCCGGTACCAACATCACCGCCTCGATGTCGACCGACGGAATCCAATGGACGGCGATCAACACGGTCAGCGTGTCAATGGCCAGCAGCGTGTACGCGGGCCTCGCCGTGACGAGTCACAACGCTGGCGTGACCACCACCGCCACCCTCTCGAATGTCGCCCTCAAGGCTGCCGCCGCCGCCGGCGGCGTGCCGTCGCCGCAGAAAGCGGCCGACATCGGTACGCCGGCCATCAAGGGGAGCGCCACCTACGTCGGTGGCCAGTACACCGTCAACGCCGGAGGCCTGGACATCTGGGGCAGCTCCGATCAGTTCCATTACGTGTACCAGCCCCTGAGCGGCGATGGGGAAATCATCGCCCGCGTGGCCGGACTCGGTGCATCGGCCGCCTGGGCGAAGGCCGGCGTGATGGTTCGCGAAACGCTGGCTGCCAACTCGCGCCATGCAGATGCGCTGTTGACGTCCGGCCATGGTTACTCGTTCCAGCGCAGAATCGATCCGTCCGGGTTGACCGTCAGCAACACCGGATTCAGCGGCGTGGCGCCGGGCTGGGTCCGCCTGGTGCGAACGGGCTTCAAGTTCGACGCCTACCGGTCCACCGACGGAAAGACCTGGACGTTGCTGGGATCGGACACCGTGCCGATGGCGGACCCGGTGTACGTCGGGCTGGCCGTAACCAGCCACAACGCGACGGTCGGCACGACGGCGTTGATCGACACCTTGACCATCAAATCGGCCGCGACAGATACCAACCAGCCGCCGACGGTTTCGCTGACCGCGCCGACGGCCGCGTCGACGTTTACCGCGCCCGCGACGATTGCGATGAGCGCGACCGCTTCGGATCCGGAAAATCGCTTGAGCCACGTCGACTTTTTCGCGGGCACGACTCTGATCAGTTCGACCACGACGGCCCCGTTCGCGGCGACCTGGTCGGCCGCGCCGGCCGGAACATATTCGTTGACGGCGGTGGCCAGTGATGCCGACGGCGGCAAAACGACATCGACGGCCGTGACCGTGACGGTGCAGGGAGCCACGACGAACAAGCCGCCCACGGTGACGCTGACCTCGCCCGTGTCGGGTTCGAGCGCGACTGCGCCGGCGAGCCTGACACTCTCGGCGACGGCATCGGACCCGGAGGGACGGCTCGCGCGAGTGGATTTCTACAACGGGACGTCGCTGCTGCAATCGGATACGACGGCGCCTTACTCCTTCAGCTGGTCGTCGGTCCCGGCCGGGACCTACGCGGTGAAAGCCGTCGCGTACGATGCGGACGGTGGCAGCGCGAGCTCCCCGGCCGCGACCATCACCGTCTCGACGGCTGCGTCGAGCGGCATCTGGGTGCCGAGCCTTGTCACGCCCTGGCAGTGGCAGCTGACCGGAACCATCGATCAGAGTATGAACGTGCCGATGTACGACATCGACTTGTTCGATACGTCATCCACCGTCGTCGCCAGCCTCCATGCGAAGGGACGCAGGGCCGTGTGCTACATGTCCGCGGGCACGTGGGA
>QHWF01000729.1 GCA_003222455.1 Acidobacteriota bacterium | reverse complement strand
CGGATGAACAGGGCCGCTATGAGATGAAGGAGCTGCCGGGGGGCCGTTACACGCTCACCGCCAGCAAGGGGAGCTATGTCGGCCTCTCGTACGGCCAGACGCGACCGTTCGAGCCCGGCAAGCCGCTCGAAATCCTGGACGCGCAGACGGTCGAGAAAGTGGATTTCAGTCTCCCGCGAGGAGCGATCATCACCGGCCGGGTTCTCGACGAGTTCGGGGAACCGGTCGCGGACGCGCAAGTCGCGCCGATGCGGTCGGTGAACCAGGGCGGTCGCAGGCGCATGATGCCGAGCGGCCGGATGTCGATGACCAACGACATCGGCGAGTTCCGCATCTTCGGCTTGCCGCCGGGCCAGTATTTGATCTCCGCCACCTTGCGCAGCGGCATGATGATGGGCGTGCAGTCCGACGACCGCTCGGGGTATGCGCCGACGTACTTTCCAGGCACGTCGAACGCCGCTGAAGCGCAGCGGGTGAGCGTGACGGTCGGACAGACGCTCACCGACATCAACATCGCGCTGCTTCCCACGCGCACGTCGCGCGTGAGCGGCACGGCCGTCGACTCGCAGGGACGGCCGCTGTCGAACGGCATGGTGATGGTGATGCAGCGCGAAGGCACCATGGGCTTCATGATGAACGCCGGCGGCATGATTCGTCCCGACGGGACCTTTACCGTGAACGGGCTGGCGCCGGGCGATTACATGCTGCAGGCGACCGTTCCTGGCACTCTCGGTGACGTCCCGGAGTTCGCGACCGCTCCGATCACGATGACCGGCGACGACATCACCGGCCTCCGGCTCGCCGCCGTCAAGGCATCGACGTTGACCGGGCGCATCGTGTTCAACGATCCCACCGCGGCCGCTTCGCTGCGGCCGCCGATGTTTCGCCCGGCGGCGACGCCGAAAAACCCTCAGGACATGGGACCGATGATGGGCGGCGGCGGTCCCGGCCGCGTGAACGACGATTTCACGTTCGAGATCAAAGCGCGGCCCGGCACGATGGTCATCCGCATGATGTCGAACACGCCAGGCTGGGCGCTCAAGACCGTGCGGGTCAATGGCATCGATGTCACCGACGACGGAGTCGAGATCCGGCCGAACGAGGAGATCAACGGCATCGAGATCGAGATGACGAACCATCAGAGCGATGTGTCCGGTCTCGTCACCACCGCGAGAGGCGACGCGGTGAAGGATTACTCGTTGATCGTGTTCGCGCAGGATCGGGAACGCTGGGCTCCGGGCTCGCGCTACGTGCGAACGGGCCGTCCCGATCAGGATGGCCGTTTCAAAATCACCGGCCTGCCGGCCGGTCAGTACTATGTCATCGCCGTCGATTACGTGGAGCCGGGCGACGCCACCGATCCCGAATTCCTCGAACGCGTGCGAACGAAGTCGATGCGGTTTTCCCTCACTGACGGCGAGATGAAGACGATGGATTTGAAGATGGCCAGTGGATCATGATCAGAAGACATCCCCGTTCCAGAACAACACCTCGTGTTCTGAAAGCGCCGACGCCGGCGTGCCCCTCGCCGTGAGCGGGCGGATCATCATCGTCTCCGCCGATGACCGCCGTTCGACGATGTGCACCTGCGGCGGAGAGAAATCACCGGGCAGCCAGCCGTCGATGGCTGGCCGGCGTTCGGCGGGATCGCGTGCGATTAGCGCTTGCAGAATCGCGCCGAGGCGCGCACCGGACGGATCGCGATCGCCAGCCTCTTCGATGGTCCATGTGGATGCGCGCGCGCTGATCAGCACATACGCGACCGCCGACGCGCCTTCCTCGGCAATGAAGAACTGCGCCTGCCGCGCGCCGGGCGCCCCAAGCCCCGCGAGCAGCCGTTTCTTCGCGATCGCAAACTTGACCAGGTCGCGGTCGCGATGGAGGTGCAGACGGTACGGCGCCGATCGCACCTGCCCCATCGCAACGAGATCGTTCACATCGCGGTCCTCACCGGCACGGACGAGCGTCGCGGGCGCGCCGCGCCGATCGGACTCGACGACCGTCAGCGTCAGATCGGAACGGGGAATGACGCTGAACTCCAGACGAGCGTAGTAGTCGGGCCCGATTTCCGAGAACAGCAGCGCGAGATCGGCGCCGTCTGCCGCCGCACGCTCGAGGATCCGATCGACGAGCCCGCGGGCGTAGCCGCGGCCTCGATGCGCCGGTTGCGTGAACACCGCGCCGAGTCCGGCGATGCGGATCGATTGTCCGTCGAGGACGCCGCTGAACTGATACACCTTGGCGCTCGCGAGTACCGCGCCGGCGTCCACGAGCGCCCAGCGCCGCAGGGCGGACCGGCCCCACGGCGTCGCGAGTTGCGCCGTGTAGTAGCGGTCGTACGCGCGACGGCTCAGCCCTTCGTGCCAGACGTCGAACGTCGCCGTCAGGATCTCGTCGAGGATCGGGCCTTCTGCGGGGACCAGCTCGAATCGCAAGTCTGAAGTCTGAACTGTGAGGTCTGAAGTCTCAAGTCTGAAGTCTCAAGTCTGAAGTCTGAAGTCTCGATCTCAAGTCGCAAATCTCAATCTGAAATCTGCAATCTGAAATCTGCAACTCATTGGTCCCCGCCGCGCTTCAGGCCGCGGCCGGGACGCGCCTTCGTCATCGTCCCGTTGTCGAGCACGACCTGGCCGTTGACGATGACGTATATGATACCGGCGGGTGCCTGCGCGGCATGGCCGCCATATAGGTCGCGACGACGGCGCCCAGCGCGGCCAGTTCGTCGGTGCTCGCGTAGAAGCCGGGATCGTATTCCAGCCCGCTCGAGAGGCCGACGGCGCCGTCGCGCATCCCGCGGTCGACCAGCGCCTTCATCGTGTCGATCTCGCCGGCGGTCGCCGCGCGCTTGTAATCGCCGCCCATCACGACTTTCCGGACGGTGCCGTGCCCGACGGCGGTCGCGTAGTTGATCGCGGGATGCAGGCGCGCCATCTGCTCGTAGAAATCGGCGATGGGCAGCTCGCTGCCGCCATCCTGCCCGATGACCGCGGTCGTAATCCCCTGCATCACCTGCGAGGCCGCGTCCGGAGCGTCGTCGAGCCCGCGATCGGCGTGGCTGTGCATATCGATGAAACCTGGCGCCACGACTTGCCGCCG
>QHWF01000169.1 GCA_003222455.1 Acidobacteriota bacterium | reverse complement strand
TGATCAGCACTTTCGAACCCGACATATTGGACTCAGTTGCGCCGGCGCGCCCATCTTCGATGCGCGCGGGAGGCTCGTCGCCGTCCTGGATGCGTCGTCGATCGATCCGGAACTCTCGGAACACTCGCATGGGCTGGCGCTCGCCGTCACGGTCACCTCGGCCCGGGCTATCGAGGAGCAGTTGTTTCGAGAATCGTTTCGGCAATCATGGATTGTCGCGGCATCCCCTTGCGACGAGGGTGGCTCCGCCGTGCTCCTGGCCGTCGACAACGACCAGCACATCGTCGGTGGTGATCGTCTCGCTCGATCAGCGCTCGCGCTTGACGATCAGAGTGTGGGCAACAGCGTGCACCTGCGGAGGCTGTTTGACTACGATGGTTCGCTCTTCAGGCGACGAGGCGACCAAGAAGATTTCGCAGCACACCTGATGGGTGGCCTCGGCCAGGCGTGGCGCGCACTCATTACCCCGCCGGAGGTAGCGTCCCGACGCCTGAAGGGCTCCAGGCGCGACCGTTTTCATACCCGTGCGCGCCTGACTCAGCTCGCGAACCTGATGACGCTCGACATAGAGTCCCAGGCTCACTGCGGTTTGTCACCTGGTGCGAAGCGGCGTGTCCTGGAGTACATGGACGCACACTTCGACGAACCGCTCACTCTTGAATCCCTGGCAAGAGTCGCTGGGCTGTCGGTGCACCATTTTGCGCGAGCCTTTCGACAGTCGACGGGGGAACCACCACACCAATTTCTGTTGCGACGGCGCATCGAACGCGCGACCGAGATGCTGAAGCAACCCGAGCTGCCCCTATCGGAAATCGCCCTCGCCGTCGGATTCTCGGATCACAGCCATTTCGCCAGGCACTTCCGACGCCTTGTCGGCATGAGTCCGGGAGCTGCGCGCTGGGCGCAGCGCTGAACTGAGCGTTACTCCACGGCCAACCGTCTGGTCAGTCTCCCGCAGACCTGCCCGCTAGATCACACCGCGATCCGCTACAGCACTGAAAAGAGCAAGAACAGGCCGGACGCCGCAGGGACGTCCAAGACCGAGCGATCCAAACGCCGTAACAATTGGTCATGACGGAGCGAACGATCGTCGTGGGTCGGCGCAATGCGCGGGTTCGGCCAACTGGGAACGGAGGAGGGAGTATGGCAAGAGTCGGATTCCTCGGACTCGGGGACATGGGCACCCCGATGGCCCGCCGTTTACTTCGCGTTGGTCATGACCTAGTGGTCTGGAATCGCAGCTCGGAGCGAACCGTCACCTTGGCCCAGGAAGGCGCCGCTGTCGCGCCTTCACCAGCACAGGCGGCCGTCGGCGCGGATTTCATCATCACGATGGTCGCGACGCCGGAGGCGCTCGAGCAGGTACTGTTCGGGACCGCGGGGCTGGCCGCCTCACTCTTACCCGGCCAGGTCGTGATCGACATGTCGACCGTGGGGCCCGACGAGATACGTTCGGTCTCCGCCCGGTTGCTAAAATCTGCCGTGCTAGTCGACGCACCTGTTCGAGGCATCGTGCCCCAGGCCACATCTGGCCGCCTCGACATCTTCGTGGGTGCGACGGACGAGCACTATGAGCGGGTGCGGCCAATCCTCGAGTCTCTCGGCTCAGTGCGGCTTGTGGGAGGCCCGGGATCGGGAGCCGCCATGAAGCTCGTGGCCAACCTGGCGCTGGGCGCGGCGATTGTGGCCTTGGGAGAAGCCCTTTCGCTCGGGGAGTCTCTCGGGCTCGAGCGCAATATGTTGCTCGACGCCCTCGCCGACTCGCCCATCGGACCGATGGTGGCGGCCAAGAGAACCAACGTCGAGTCTGGTCAGTTCGCCGCCACCTTCAAACTGCGGCATGCCGCGAAAGACCTGCGGCTCGGCGTGGAAGCCGCTGCCGCCAGGGGCCGCGATCTGAAACAAGCCCGGGCGAATCGCGCCTGGCTGGACGAAGCCGCCGAGCATGGCGCTGCGGATCTCGATTTCTCGGCCGTCGTCGCGACCATCGCGGAAACGAGCCCTTCGACGATTGGCAGTCGGTGAATGCGGTTGACGACGACAGATGCAGCGGGGCCGGAGTCGATCAGTTGCGGTGCAAGGGGGGAAGACGTGAGGCACAGAACACTGGGACATGCCGGCCTGATCGTGAGCGAAGTGGCGCTCGGCAGCATGCAGTTCGGCGGCCAGATGAACATGGGCAACCTGGGCCAGGATGAGACGAACCGGATGGTGAAGCTCTCGCTGGATCATGGCATCAATTTCATCGACACGGCCGACGTCTATAGCCGCGGGGAGAGCGAGACACTCCTGGGCAACGCCTTGAAGGGCATCCGGCAGGAGATCGTGCTGGCCACCAAAGTCCGGCTGCCGATGGGTGAGAACTTCAACCGGAGCGGCGCGACCCGCGTGAACATCCTGCGGGAGATCGAGGGCAGCCTTGGTCGGCTCCAGACCGATTACATCGATCTGTACCAAGTGCACGGATGGGACAGCAACACCCCCCTCGAGGAGACGCTGCGTACGCTCGACGACCTGGTGCGACAGGGAAAGGTTCGCTATATCGGGCTTTCCAACTTGATGTCCTGGCAGGCGGCCACCGCGGTCATGCTCCAGGAGCGCCTGGGTTTGGAGAAATATGTGACGGCGCAGATGTACTACAGCCTCGTGGGCCGGGGCCTCGAGCACGAGTTCCAATCGTTCGCCGAGTACCACGACGTCGGCATCCTGGTCTGGAGCCCGCTGGCCGGCGGGTTCCTGGCGGGCAAGTACAGCCGCGACAATCCGGCGCCCGCCGGGACCCGCTTCGCGGACGCGGGCCAGTTCGTGCCTTTCGACAGAGAGATGGGCTACCGCGCCGTGGATGCGCTGAAGGAGGTGGCCGCGCGGCATGGTGCCAGCCCGGCGCGTGTCGCGATCGCATGGGTGCTCAGTCGGCCCGGCGTCAGTAGCGTGATCATCGCCGCCCGGAAAACCGAGCAACTCGAGGACAACATCCGCGCGGTCGATCTTCGGCTCTCGGACGATGACGTCCGTCAGCTCGACGCGGCGTCGGATCCGGGTGTTCCCTATCCAAAATGGATGGTGCTTCAGCTCGACACCGCGGAGGACCCGCGTTCGAAGATTCTGCATCCTGAGCGCTACACGGAAGGCGGTCCCTGGAAAGATCTCCGTGGGCCCCGGTGGTCCAGCTGAAGGGCTTTCATGAAGAAGGGGAGGGACGACATGGCAAGCATGCGCCAGAAAATTGGTGTCATCGGCGTGGGAGCGGTTGGATCGGCAAGTCTGCTGTCCACTGTCCTGCGCGGCGTCGCGCGCGAGATCGTCGTCGTGAATCGGGAGCCGAAGCGGGCTCGTGGCGTGGTCGCCGATGTGCAATACGGCGCCGCACTGTCTCCAGCCGTAGACATTCGGGCGGGCGACTACCCAGACTTGGACGGCGCCACCCTCGTGATGATCGCCGCTGGCACCAACGAAAAGGCCGGCGGTGCGACGGACCGAGCGGATCCGAACGGGAGGCTCCGGCTGCTCGAGGCGAACGCCCGCGTCTACGAGCAGATTCTGCCGAGGCTTGCGTCGGCCGCCCCTGACGCCGTCATCCTCGTGCTGACGGATCCACCCGATCCGCTGGCCGACTTCGTGCGGACCTTCGGATTCGCGCACGTCTTGAGCAGTGGAACTCTGCTCGATAGTTTGAGGTTTCGCTTTCACCTGGCGCGTCATCTGAACGTGGATGCCGCGTCCGTCCTAGCAAACGTGCTGGGTGAGCACGGCACGTCGGAGACATTTGTGTGGTCGTCCGCCTCGATATCGGGTGTGCCGGTACTAGACCTGCTCAAGCTCTCAAGTGAAAGCCGCCAGTCGTTGTGTCGCCAGATCGAGCATGACGTCCGATTTGCGAACATCGAGATCATCGAAGGCAACCAGGCGAGTCAGTTCGGAATCGGGATGGTCGCGGCACGCATTGCGCAGGCCGTGCTGCGAGACGAGCGAATAGTCGTGCCGATCGGGTCCTACAACGCCGATTATGGCGTCACGTTCTCGATGCCGAGTGTGCTGGGGCGGACCGGGGTTGAGCAGATCCTCGAACCATCGATGTCCGCGGACGAGCGAAGCGCGTTGCTGCTCAGCGCGGACAGATTGAGGAATGCGTTGGCACGCCTCCCGCAGCACACGCTCGCATGATGAGGTAACGGCGGGCTCGGGCACGGCACTGAGCGGCTCGCGAACGCACTCAAGTCGTGCCGGCACCTGCGAGCCAATCGCGGGTTCGAGGAGAAAGGAGAAGGGCAGACATGGACGAGAACAGTGTGTCGCACGCCACCACACCAGAGGCGTCATCTCCGCTCGTCGTCGCGCTGTTCGGGCTGACGTTCGTCACCGGCGTCATCGACGCCGTGAGCTTTTTGGGGCTGGGTCACGTGTTCACCGCGAACATGACCGGGAACGTCGTCTTGCTCGGTTTTGCCCTGGGTGGAACCGCGGACTTGTCAGTCGGCCGGTCGCTCGCGGCGCTGTGTGCCTTTGCAATCGGCAGTGTGGCTGGTGGCCGCCTGACCAACGAACGGCAGCGAACGCCGGCCCGGCAGCTGTTGATCGCCATGCATGCGGAGGTTCTCTTCTTGTGCCTCGCGGCCGCCGCGACGCTCGTCGCCGGAGGCGACACGTCCTTCGCCGGGCTGTCTCCGGTGATCGTGTTGACGGCCGTGGCAATGGGGCTCCGCAATGCCGTCGTTCGCAAGCTGGCGGTACCCGATCTCACGACGACTGTGCTGACCTTGACGGTCACCGGCCTTGCGGCTGACTCGGTGCTGGCCGGTGGTGTGGCTCCGCGCAGCGGTCGACGGATGCTGTCCATTCTCGCGATGGGCAGCGGGGCGCTGGTCGGCACGATGCTGTTGCGGCTTTTCGGAATGTGGGTCGCACTCATCGTCGCCGCGTTCGTGGTCGCTGGGCTGGCCTTGTATCTCTATCTCAGCGAATGGTCGACGAAACACGTGGACTGCGTACAGATGCACGCTTAGCACGACAGACCGGAATACAAATCGGACTCACGGGGGAACGGCCGGTGAACAGCGTTATCGGAACCAGGAAGATGACCGCTCGTCAGCTATGGCGGGATCACCCGGAGAAATCTCGGCTCCGCGGCGCCTTCTTCCAGATCCATTTCTGGGTTGGCGCGATCGTCGGCGCGTACATCTTCATGATGAGCGTATCCGGAAGCGTGATTGTCTTTCGCAACGAGTTGCTCAATCAAGGTGTCTCTGTTGAGTGGATGGTCGATCTTCACACGAATCTGCTAGGCGGGACGACCGGCCGTCTTGTGAACGGCATAGGCGCGCTCTCTCTCGTATTGCTCTGTGTGACGGGTGCCGTGATCTGGTGGCCAGGAGTGAAATTCTGGCGTCGCAGTCTCGCGGTTGAATGGCGCGCCAGCTTTGCGCGGATCAACTGGGACTTGCACAGCGCGCTGGGCTTCTGGGGTTTTGCTTTTGTCACGCTATGGGGCGTCTCCGGAATCTATTTCGTGTATCCAGACCAGTTTACTGGCGCGCTCTCACTTGATCCTGCCGGGTGGGCGACGTTCTGGCTGGCACAATTGCATTTCGGCAGGTTTAGCTGGCTGACGGAGGTAATGTGGGCAGTTACGGGGTTGGTCCCTGCCGTGCTCGCGTTCACAGGGGTGTTTATCTGTTGTCGACGGGTCGTTTTTCAGAAGCCGTCCAACCCCAAAGTCATTGTTAATTAGTCGAACTATCTAGGTTCGAATTCGTCCGACCGAGATGCGCTCGCAAGATAGAATAGCGCGCGGTGCCATGTGGCACGGCGCCAGGGTGACAGACATGGAGGCGGGAGATGACGAAGTCAACGATTGACGCGGACACGATTCTGAAGCGAGCGACACCGGTGGCGCACCAGGAGTCCCACGAGATCCAGCCGTTCGGCCATCTCGTACACATGCCGATCGCGTTGTCCGAAACGACGTGCAAGGAGAGCGTCGAGAACCTGAATCAGCTCCTTGCGGACACGATCACGCTTCGCGATCTGTACAAGAAACATCATTGGCAGACGGCCGGGCCGACGTTTTACCAGCTGCATCTCCTGTTCGACAAGCACTACGAGGAGCAGAACACCCTCGTCGACTCGATCGCGGAGCGGATTCAGCTCCTGGGAGGCGTGAGCCTCGCGATGGCGCCCGACGTGGCGGAGATCACGCTCATTCCTAGGCCTCCCAAGGGCCGCGAGGCGGCGCCGACGCAAATCTCGCGACTGCTGCACGCCCACGAGATCGTGTTGAAGGAAGCGCGCACCATGGCCCGGCTCGCCGCCCAAGGCGGCGACGACGGCACCAATGACCTGATCGTGAGCGACGTCATCCGCCGGAATGAACTACAGGCGTGGTTCGTCGCGGAGCATGTCGTCGACGTGCCGTTGACGCATGCGGTCTGACCGCGATGAAGGATGCTGTTGATCTGTGGCGCCCTCTCCGGACGCCGATCTTCCGCCATTCGCTCGTGTGCCGGAGACCGGCACTGTCCGCCGTCGGAACGCTGCATCTAAAGGCAGCGGACGTCTCGGCCGATCCCCCAGCACCTGGCCCTTGCCAAACACCTCGCTCGCCCGGTGTGTGAGCGGGCGGTGCGGCGCGCCGCGCAGGCACTTCGAAGGCGTGCTCAAAGAGAAGGGGCCGATCGTCCAAAACGCGGGCCTATCCGACAAGACTTGCGGATGTCGCGGGTTTACATTGCACCATCGCCGATTGTGGAGGAGAACAGCGATGTCCGCCATCAAGCCCGCCACACCCAACAGTCCCGTTGTTGGATCATCTGTGCTCTCTTCCCCGTCTCGGCGCCGGTTCCTGATCGGCGGCGCCACGATTGCGGCTGCCGCATGCCTACCGACAGCCGCGACGGGTGCACCTCTCGAGTAGGCCAACACTAAAACCCCTTCCACTCAGAGCAAAGGAGATCCGACCATGAGTTCGATCACCACCAAAGACGGCGTGGAGATCTTCTACAAGGACTGGGGTAAGGGTCAGCCCATCGTCTTCAGCCACGGCTGGCCACTGTCGGCCGATGACTGGGACGCGCAGATGATGTTCTTCCTCAGCCACGGCTATCGCGTCATTGCCCATGACCGGCGCGGCCACGGTCGCTCCACGCAGACCGGTGGTGGCCATGACATGGATCACTACGCCGACGACCTCGCGGTGCTGACTGCACATCTCGACCTCAAGGACGCGGTGCATGTCGGCCACTCGACCGGCGGCGGCGAAGTGGTGCACTACCTGGCGCGCCACGGCGAAAGCCGAGTGGCAAAGGCCGTGATCATCAGCGCGGTGCCGCCGTTGAGGGTGAAGACGGCGGCCAATCCAGGCGGGTTGCCCAAGAACGTGTTCGACGGATTTCAGGCCCAGCTCGCCGCCAACCGAGCTCAGTTCTTTTACGACGTGCCGGCTGGACCGTTCTACGGATACAACCGACCGGGCGCGAAGCCCTCTCAGGGCGTGATTTTGAATTGGTGGCGCCAGGGCATGATGGGCGGCGCCAAGGCGCACTCTGACGGCATCGTCGCCTTCTCGCAGACTGACTTCACCGAAGACCTGAAGAAGATCACCGTGCCCGTGCTCGTCATGCATGGCGATGACGACCAGATCGTGCCATATCCCAACTCGGCACCACTGTCGGCCAAATTGCTGAAGAACGGCACATTGAAAACCTACAAGGGCTTTCCGCACGGCATGCCCACGACTGAGGCCGACAGGATTAACGCCGACATACTGGCGTTCTTGAACGAGCAACATCGTGCAACAGGGCGTGAAGCCGATCGATCACTGGCCGGCAAAGCGTAGGGCCGCCGTCGCCTAAAAGTCAGCTCAACAGGGGAGGCTCCAATGACTCACGTTCTGACGTCTACGTCACGAGAAGAAAAAGTCGCAGGAGTTGGCGGTCTCAACATCTTTGTCAGGTCGTGGCGTCCGAACGGAGCCGCCCGCGCAATCGTGGTCATCTGCCACGGCTTCAACGCTCACAGCGGGCAGTATCAATCCGTCGGGGAGCAATTCGCCGCCGTCGGCCTGGCCGTGTACGCCGTGGATTTGCGGGGTCGCGGCCGCTCCGACGGAGAACGCTTCTACGTGGAGAAGTTCCCCGACTATGTGAGCGATGTCGCAACGGTGGTCGCGCTCGCGAAGGCGCGGGAATCCGGCTTGCCTGTCTATCTACTCGGGCACAGTGCAGGGGGAGTCGTGTCCTGCATTTACACGCTCGAACATCAGTCCGAGCTCGCCGGACTGATCTGCGAGAGTTTCGCGTTCCAAGTTCCAGCGCCCGACTTTGCGATCGCGGTCCTCAAGGGCATCAGCCATCTCACGCCGCACGCGCATGTCGTGAAGCTCAACAACGAAGACTTCTCTCGTGATCCGGAGGTGGTGCACGCGATGAACGACGATCCGTTGATCGCCCACGAGGTTCAACCGACACGCACGGCGGCGGAGATGGCACGAGCTGACGACCGGTTAAAGAGGGAGTTTCCCCTCATCGCGTTGCCGATCCTCATTCTGCACGGCACCCTCGATAGGGTCACCAGGCCAAGTGGCAGTCAGCTGTTCTACGACACGGCGGGATCGGCCGACAAAACGCTGAAGCTGTACGAAGGTCACTACCACGACCTGCTTCACGACGTCGGCAAAGAGCAGGTCCTGACGGATATCACGAGTTGGATCGACGCGCGCGTGTCCACCGTGTGACGTCTACTCGCTTAAGCTCTCCACTGCCGTCGCCACGCAGCCGGGCTGGTACGGAAGGCCTTCGAGAACACGCGAGTGAGGTGGCTCTGGTCAGCGAAGCCGCATGCCGCCGCAATTTCGGCGATCGGCATGTTCGTTCCGCGTAACAAAGCTTTCGCATGCTTCACTCGTTGCATCAACAACCAGCGGTAGGGCGGCATTCCAGTGATCTGTTTGAACGCACGGATGAAATAACTACGGGACAGTCCAGAAAGCTCTGCCAGCTCGGAAAGGCTGGTGTTGGCCGCCAGGTCGTCAAGGAGTCGGCTGGTCACGCGGTGCTCCTGGAGAGGCGTGAGCATTCTGCCCTTCCGCGCGGCACCTGCCTGCACATCACGGTGATCGAGATCCCCATACATCCCCGCGAGATGCGTGACCATCGCTAGGAACACGTGGTCCGTAAAGAGTGCCGTGGCGTGCTCTGGTCTCGCCAACACCGGATTGAGTGCTCGCGCGAGGTTGAGCATTGTTTCATCTGTATGTTCAACGCCGATGGGGCAGTGCAACCGCTCGATTCGTGATCGCTTCATCTCCGAGGTGACTTCGTCAAAGGCGGTCAAAGGAATGAACGCATGGAACGAGTCGAAGGGCTCTGACAGGTCCATCGTCCACGCTTCCCGCAAGTCCAGGCAGTTGAGGGCGCCGGCTCCCAACGCCGGCACTTCGACAAGACGATCATCGTGCCAGCCAACGTGCGCCGGACGCGGCCGGAGGATCACCACCGCCATGACCATCGGGGAAATCGGATTGGGCGTTGAGATGCCGTGACCCGGCCTGTCCCTCCGATACCGCCCGATGGAGAGATCGCCGCGGGCAAAGCTTACCGACGACAGGGATCGGATATCGTCGAGACTCTCTCTCGTCGTAAAGAAGGGGCGGTCGGCACCGACGAGTGTTTCCGGATGAGGGGACGCGTCCATTTAGACCCTCCTACCGTGTGCGGGCCGGTGCGCGACAACCAGGCTGCTGGCTCAGGTTCCCGTTCGACTGTGCGAAGCACGCAGGATAACGCCGAACGGGCTGACGCGTTGAAGAGATTCGCCTGGGCGGCAGCCGTTAGGGTGTCAGGCGGTCGGCGTGACTGCGCGACGGCCCCGCGCCTCGGCGACGATCACTCCCTACAAATCAGGACTTTTGGGACGTGATTTAGAACCTCGCTATCCGGCCTGATGGTGGGCGCACTTCGAGTTCACCCGCATAAACACTACGCCAACGATCCTCCCCAAAAAGTTCGAGGAGCAGCTGATTGTCGGCGTGTTGTTTCGTTTTCCAAGCGTAGAACCCGTGCGGCGGAACGAGCCTTTACGCGTGAACACCCGATGGCACCGCTGACTGTCGTGCCGCGAGGTTCGCGATTGCTCCTAGCGCGGCAAGGCCTAGTGCGATTCCCGCATTCGCGGTCGTCCACACAACAGTCCAATCGCCATGTCATTTCCCTCACATTCACGATATGGGTAACTTGCCAATATAGCTTGACATCAAGTTATATGATATCAATATACTTGTTGTCAAATAGGAACGGAGGCCGGAGGGACCGGCGATCCGTGGTTCGCAGCCATGACGCAACGGAGCACCGACACGTCGGCCATACACACCTGGCTCGTGCTCATGAAAGCGCACCGCACTCTGACGCGTCACGCGACGCGCAGCATCGACGCGCTCGACATGTGCCTGTCGGACTTCGCGATTCTCGAAGCCCTTCTGCACAAGGGCCCGCAGCCCGTCCGCGAACTGGCCCGCCGAATCGATCTCACCAGCGGGTCGATGACGACCGCGATCGATCGGCTCGAGACGCGACACCTGGTGAAGCGGGCCGATCACGCCACCGACCGACGAGCATGGGTGATTCACCTGACGCCGAAAGGCGAGGCGCTGATCACGAAGGTGTTCGCGGGACATCAGGACGCGATGGAGCGGGCGATGCGCGGACTATCGAAGACCGAACGCGCGAAGCTGACCGATTTGCTGAAACGGCTCGGCACGACTGCTGAGGAACAACTGGAGACAGGAGGGTCAAAATGACTGAAGCTTACGCACGGCAATCGCCTACACCGATCGCCACGCGGCCGCGAACAATCGTTCGTCGGACTCGGGGGAATCGTCATGGTCCGATCACGCGGCTGATGAGCCCAGGTGACCTGGGTCAATTGCTGAAACCGTTCGTCTTCCTCGATCTCTTCGACATGGATACGGCCTCGTTTCCGGGGATCGGCCTCCATCCACATTCAGGGATCGCGACGGTGACATACCTGTTCGAGGGAAGCGTCCGTTACGAAGATACGACAGGAGCGACTGGCGTCTTGCCGGCAGGCGGCGTTGAATGGTTCAAGGCGGCTCTTGGGGCGTGGCACGGCGGGGGACCCGGCGACAGTGGCCATTCCCGTGGTGTCCAGCTCTG
>QHWF01000732.1 GCA_003222455.1 Acidobacteriota bacterium | reverse complement strand
GCAAAGGCACGCACATGGCGTTCGGCGTCCTGGGCGCGGCGCTGGCGCTGGGCGGTTGCGCCCTCGGCAACCTGCTCGCGGTCGTCGTCATCGCCGCGCGCCACTTCGAGGTGCCGCTCCAGGCGGTCTTCACGCGGCTGACGCCCGATGTCGTGTGGAGCCTGATGGAGACGACGTTCAAGCCGATCCACGTGCTCTTCTACGGCATCGCGATCTACGAGGGCTACCGCTTCTCCATCGTCGGCGGCACCGACTGACCTGACGTCCGCGCTCCGAAAATTCGACTCCACGCTTTTTGCAGTGTTTTGATTCGTGATCTGACCGCCGGCCGGCACGACGAGCGGTCAGATGCGCTCGTGAGCAGCCCAATGATCCGCTGTCACGCGGCGAATTTTGCGGTTGATCACCACGGCGGAATCGATTAGGTTTCGCGCCGAGGCACAGGAGGCGTACCCGTTCGACTTGGCGGGGGCTTGATCGTGCGAGCCGTTCGCGTGCTTTTCTTCCTCTTGTTGTCTTGGCTCTGCCTTGTTCCAATGGCGGCGGCGGACGATGCTGCGGTCTTGCCGAAGGGCCGGTTCAGTCTCGGCGCCGAGAACCGCTTCTACCCGTTTCCCACCGAGAAGCGATTCGGCCCGAACGGGAACACTGAAGATCTTGCGGGAGCCTTCAACAATCGGGCTCTCGACGCGTCTGTATTCCCCAGTCTTTCGGCGTTGAGTCCATTCGTTCCAGGCGGTCGCCCGAGCATCGGCGACAGCTCGCTTCATTTCGAATACCACTACAACATTCTGACCGTTGCGCCCGCATACGGGGTGACCGACCATCTCACCATTTATGCGGAGATCCCATACTGGTGGGTCCGCAACGACGTGGACGCCTCAGTGAACTCCGCACCGGGCTCCAGTGCCAACGTCGGACTGCGCACGGGGCCCGGCGCTGGCGTGCCGTGCGGGCTTCCGGTCCCCGTCCTGCCACTGGCGTGCCCCAACACGCGGCGCTTCACAACCGAGGATGTACAGCAGATCCTTGGGCCGGGACTTCCGGGTATCTCCGGTTTCGGATTCAAGAGGATCGAAGATTTCTCTGCCGACGGTTTCGGCGATATCACTCTCGGAGCAAAGTATCAGTATCTTCGCACCGACGACTGGCGCCTGGCCGCCACGGTCGGCGTACGTCTTCCGACGGGACGACAAGACGATCCCGATGATCTCGCAGATATCGCTTGGAGCACCGGTGCCTATACGCTACTCGCTCGGCTTCACAACGATTACATCCTGAGCAACCTTTGGACACCGAAGACCCAAGGCGCTCCTGAAACCAAGCTCCTGCAAACGGGAACTGTCCTTCTGAATTTCACCTTCCGATACGACTGGATCTTAGCGGACGACGTCACGATCCGGGCCGGCGCGCCGAATGCTCTACCGACCTCGCGCGCGCGCGTGCACCGCGACATCGGTGACCGGTTTGAATTCGAGTTCGGCGGTCAATGGGTAGTCTGGTCACCTTTCTCGCTGTCCGCGCTCTATCGATACGCGTTCAAGTTGGAAGATCGTATCGATGGGCCGAAGACATTTCCGCACAACTTCGTCGAAAAGGACACGGACTCGACTGAACAGCTGTATATCGTCCAGCTGAATTTTTCGACGATTCCGCTGTATCTGCAAAAGCGTTTCCCGATTCCGCTCAACGCCTTCCTCGCCTATCGAGATCGCTTCGCAGGATCCGGCCCCAGAGCCATCGACTCGCCGAGTCAGATTTTGAAGGCGCGTTATATCAGCGTCGGACTTCAATTGATCTTCTGAGTTCGGCGGGGGCCGCGCCGTTACACGGCGGCGACCACAATTTTCACTCAGCGTGAAGCGCCTCAACGCCGACGCCCCTTCCGTATTAGGTTTCACATCACAAAGGGGAAACACCATGCGACGGGCACAGCCTTTCGCGATCCAGGCCGAGCGCCGACGTAGTAAACGAGGTGGCCTGATCCACATCGCGCGGACATTTCACTTTAGGTTCTTTTCCGGATAACAGCTCTTGCTAGAGGTGTCGTCTGACGCGGCTCTGACGGCCGCTTCGGCCCCGGGTCAAATAGGTCAGTTTTCCCTTGACATGTGGCGACGAAGCGGCGATAGTTCGCGCCTGTCGATGGTCCGACCACCCATCGACAACGCCCGGGCCCGACGTCGGCGCGCCACGAGGTTTGGACCCCCCGGAGCATAGCGACTGTTATGAGTTGGAGCGTGCGCGATAACAGCATCGCGCAGCGTGAAGAAGGCTGCCGGCGCGATCCGCCTCAACGAAGAGGCGGGAGCAACTGAAGGAGCACGTGATGCTCGGCCGAAGAAGTGCACGGCGATCTCGCGCGCTCGAGCGGGTTGAGCGCCACGGCTGTTACCGTTCGTGGAGACTTTCAGCGTACCGCTCTGGCCAACACGTTCCACGCGCTTCGGCTCGAGCGGCGCCACTGCATCGTTTCGAGTATCCGCGGACGCATCACGTCTACGAATAGCGTTGCGAATAAGCGAGGCAACTCCATGACCATTGTCGCACGCGTTTTCATCATCTTCGCTCTGCTCGGGTTTGTCATCGCCGGGGCGGTCCCTGCCACCGCTCAAGGAACTCAGTTCTCTCTCGGCGTTGGGCAATCAGCGACCGCAGGATCCTACACCATCGTCTTCAGGGGGTTTGTCGGGCGGCTGCCCGCGTACGATTTGTATTTCGGCTCTGTCCTGGCTGCGCGATTCCCGTCGACAGCCCCACGTCCGAATCCCGGCGAATACCTATCTACCGACGGCAAGGTGAGCATCGTGACAGTAGCAGTAGCGCCGGACGGTAGCGCTGTGTCCGGCACACTGACGGTGCGGTGAAGTCGCAGCGGCTGCTACGCGCGGACCGCCCTGCGCCGATCAAAGCGCATAGAGGGGAATATCAGCATGCGACGCTCTTGGCGGTCGGGCCTATCACAAAAAAGGAGCGCGCCGACCATGAAGCACGCGTCTATCTTCGTTGTCGTCTTCGTCGTCGTTGCGAGCTTATTTGTCGCTAGCCACGGAGCCGCCTACGGCGAAGTGCTCAAGAGCTATACGCCGCAGACCACCGGTGGTACCGTGATTACGTTCGAGGGACGGACCGAAAGCGAGCTCATCCAGAACCAGTACCCCGGCGTCACGTTCTCGCAGTTCGGTGGGGCGACATACCCCGGCAAGCCGGACAGCACTCCCTCTCGCCCACAGATTGATAATTACGTGGATAGCGAGTCTGGATGGAAGTTCGGTTACGGTGCGAGCTCAGGCTCGGCTGTGCTCACCGGCAGTACCGAAGGTGGCTTCCCATTCGAAACTGTTGCCGGAATTCGTGCCACCTTCTCGAGCCCCGTATCGTCCGTAGAGCTCTTTTTCTCCGACACCGCCCCGCTGGGCAACTACAC
>QHWF01000731.1 GCA_003222455.1 Acidobacteriota bacterium | reverse complement strand
GGTCATGTTTGCAATCGCGATCGCTCTCTCTTCTGTTGCCACGGTCTCGCCTCAAAGTTCGAAAATTGACGTGACCGGCCAATGGACGTTCACGGTTCAGACCGATGCCGGTGGCGGAACGCCGACCGTCACGCTCAAGCAGGATGGCGAGAAGCTGACGGGCCACTACTCGTCGCAGAACCTGGGTGAGGCCGACCTGACCGGCAGCGTGAAAGGGCAGGAGATCAAGTTCACGTTCAACGCCGACGCGCAGGGCACGTCGCTGACTGTTACGTACACAGGAACGATCGAAAACAAGGACTCGATGAAGGGCAGCGTCGATCTCGGCGGCAGGGCTCAGGGCACGTTCACCGCGAAACGGCAATCACCGTGAACGCCCTGGCCGTTGTCACGTTGATGTGTTCGTTGGTGTCTCGCGTCGGCCGGCCTGCGTCCGCGGTCGTGTCGGACTTCAGCCGCGCCCTCGAACCGTCTGTAGTGTCCGGCTCTAGCTGGACCGGCTACGCGAAACCATCCCCGGGGTAAGCGGATGGACGCACCTGTTCGAACCAAGCCCGTGATGGATCGGATCGAGAGTCAGGTGCGCGAAGCGATCCGGCGCCGCGTGACGGAACACGGAGGTTCCGCCGAGTACCGCGATCCGGTGCTATTCGAGCGGGTCTGGTCGCTGCTGGGGCATGCGACTGAGGGTCGTAATCCGGATTTTCTCCTCCTGCCGGAATTGCTGGACGAGAGTGGCGACTGGGATCTCCGGACGCAATTGTCGCTCTCGAGCCATCGGCCCGCGCTCGGTCCGATCATTCTGCTGGTGAAGCGGCGGGTGCTGCTGCCGCTTTCGCGGTGGCTTCTGGAGTACACGCGCGAAAACTTCAGGCGCCAGCACCGCGTGAACCGCCTGCTGTTCGCGTGCATCGAGGAGCTGGCGATCGAGAACGCGCGCCTGCGTCTCGCGCTGGAGCGAACGGAGACAACGGAGGCAACGGAGGCAACGGGAACGGAGCATACGGAGGAAACGGCCATACACAGAGAAACGGAGCAACGGAGACGAACGGACTCCTAGATGATTTACGTGATGATCTCCGTTTCTCCGTTTCTCTGTGTGATCCCGTTGCCTCCGTATCCTCCGTTTCCTCAGCGATGAAGCTGGCGTGCGTCATCCACCGGTTCGGTGACGAGATCGCCGGTGGCTCGGAAAACCACTGCCGTCTCATCGCCGAGCATCTCGCTGCGACGCACGACGTCACGATTCTGACCACGTGCGCGAGGGATCACGTTGGCTGGGAGAACTACTATCCGGCGGGTGAGTCACGTCTCGGACCGCTGACGGTCTTACGCTTTCCGGTCGCCCGGCAGCGCAACATCCACCGCTTCATCGACATCAGCGACATCGTGTTCTCCGGCCGCGCCACGCCGTCCGAAGAGGAGGACTGGTTCCGCGAGAACGGCCCGGTGACGCCCGATCTGCTGGACAACCTCGATCGCCACAGCGGCGACTACGATCGGGTGTTGTTCTGGTCGTACCGCTATTTCAACAGCTACTTCGGCCTGCCGCTCGCGGCCGATCGGGCGGTGCTGGTGCCGACGGCCGAAGAGGATCCGGCCATTCATATCAGCCTCCTGGCGGATTATTTCGCCCGCCCCGCCGGGTTTCTGTTTCTGACTCCGGAAGAGCAGCAGTTGGTGGGATGTCGTGTTCCCGGGACAACGCCATCGGCCGTGATCGGCTGCGGCATCGATCCGCCACCGGACGCCGCAGACGTTTCACGTCTCGAGGCGCTGGACCTTGCCGATCCGTTCGTGCTGTACCTCGGGCGCATCGATCCGAACAAGGGGTGCCGGACGTTGCTCGAGCATTTCGCGAGATACGCTGCGGCAGGCGGGACCGCGCAGCTCGTGATGGCTGGTCCGGCGAACATGCCGGTGCCCGATGCGCCGTGGATCCGCCGGCTCGGGTTCGTGGACGCTGCCGTGCGGGACGCGTTGCTCGCTCGCGCACGGGTGCTGCTGATGCCGTCGCCGTTCGAGAGCCTGAGCATGGTGCTGCTCGAAGCCTGGAATCGCGCCGTGCCGGCGCTCGTCAACGCGCGCTGCGCGGTTCTGCGCGGTCAGGTGCTGCGCGCCGACGGAGGCCTCTATTATCGAACGGCGGCAGAGTTCGTCGCCGCGCTCACCTGTCTGCTCGACGATCCCGGCATCGCCACGCAGTTCGGGCGGCAGGGGTTTGCCTATGTCGATCGCGAGTATCGCTGGCCGACCGTCATGGGCAAAGTCGAGGCGTTGCTCAAACAGGCACGCCCGAAGGCTCGAGCGTCCGACTGACCGCCGCCGCCACACGGTCAGATTTTCATCACGGTCGAATCGCCCAGAGTTGAGCGTTGTACTCCCAGACCGTGAACGCAAGACGACGACCGTCGGGCGACCAGGCCGGTTGCGTCTTGTGCGAGTGATCGGTCGTGATCGGACGCGGCTGGCCGCCATCGAGCGGCAACCGGAATATCTGGAAGAACCCGGCCGCGTCCGGCGCGATGAACGCCGCCTCGCGACCATCAGGTGAGATGCCGAGACCGGGATGCTCGTGCTCCGAGGCAGCCTCGGTTGCCTCAACCACGATTTGCGTGCTGTCGGGCAGCCACTCTCCGTGACCAATTTCGGCGTCCATGCCCGAGACCGGGACTTCGGCCGCGTCTGCCGTCACATCGCCGCTGCGCTGATCGACTCCGATCACATATAGCACTGAACGCTTCGTCTGGCGGCTCGCGCCCTCGAACAACACCCAGCGCCCGTCGGGCGACCAGCGCGGCCACCCGGTTTCGGCGCCGCGACCGAGCATGCTGATGCGGCGCACCGGGGCGGCGCCGTCCGCCGATCGCAGCCAGACATCGTCGGATTGTTCCTTGTGCGAGTGAAATGCAATCCACTTTCCATTCGGCGACCAGCACATCGACTGGTCCTCAGAGCTGGAGTCGTGAACGACGCGCGCCGGACTCGTCGACGGCTGCCCCGAATCTGCGGCGATGATTCCGACTTCCTGTGCGATGTCCGGATAATTCGCATCGTCCACAACCCGTCGCCAGGTGCCGTATGTGATGCCAATCCACCGGCCGGTGGGATCCCACGATGGCGTTTCGCTCTGAAACGTCGCCAGCGTCCGCAGCGCCGAGCCGTCTGTGGCGGCAGCCGCGACTGCGGTGCGATAACTCTGGCTCTTGAACAGAACCGTTCCGTCGTTTGCCACGCTCGGCCCGTAGGTGTCGCGCGAGAACGCCGTGAGCCGGCGAGCGCTGCCGCCGTCGGTCGGCGCGGCCCACAGATCGAGCGTACCGCCGCTGTTTGGCAGGCCCACATAGGCCATCGCACCGTCGGGCGAGAACGCCAGCGGCCCGTACGCATCGAGATCCGGGGTGAAACGGACCGGCGTCCCACTGCCGCACGGGATGGTGATTCGCAGCCGGCCGGCGACAGCGGCGATGCAGCCAACGTCACCGCGCGGCGTCCATGCCGGAGAGGTGGCGCGTGATTTCAGCAGATGGACGTGCGCCGAGCCGCCATCCGCCGACACCGTCCACAGCTGCGATCCGTCGCGGCCGGAAACAATTGCCGCCAACGCCTCGCCATCGCGCGACCACACGGCCTGACGCAACAGATCGCCGTTCGACACGGTCGCCGCGACGGGTCCATCGTGCGCCAGCAGGTCGGTGCGATTGGGCCAGAGCGCCGTTCGCGTACCCGCCACGCGATCGTAGAGGTCACCGCCGGCGAGAACGGTTTTGTTATCGGCGCGCCAGGACAGATGCCGGATCTGAGCCGTCGCGGGTGCAAACTCCGTGACGGGCCCGCCGCCGATTGCGCGCACGCGCAGGAACCGGCCCTCCGAATACGCGATCCATCGGGCGTCCGGTGAGATCGCTGCCGCCGGATCTCGATAGCCGACCGGGCCGTACTGATGCGCGGTTGCGACCGAGGTGAGTTGCGGCGGCTGCGTCTTGGGCGATGTATACGTTATAAAAGTCACGACGCCGGCCGCGACCGCTACGACGACGGCGAGAATCGTGGCACGAATGGTGAGGCGCTGCACGCGCAGATTCTAACGAACGGCGAGAACGCAGATGTCACCGAACGGGTGCCAACAGACGTTCCAGTTCGTCGAGCCGCGTGTTCAGGTGGACCCAGCGCTTTTGCTCGGTCGTCAGCGCCTGTGCGGCGTCGTTCTCTCGCGTCCGCGCTGCCTGCTCCGTCGCAGTCCAAGTCTTCAACTGCTGTCTTAGATCTTTAGAGAGACACATGCAGCGCGCGAGTCCGGCGATCGATTCAAGCCAATCGAAGCACAGGCTCAGGCTGCACGGCCGGAATTCACGCGGTTGACGGGTTCGCGGCATTTCTCATTGGTGCGACGTTGGCCTGACCGTTTTCCTGTGTGCATCGAAGAACTCGATGACCGCGGCCAGGTTCGGCGCAACCACGCCGCTGTGCGAGCCGCCGGGGACCTCGATGTACTTCACCTCGGTGCCCAGATCTTTCATCTTCGCGACCATCGTCCGCGATCCCGACACGTTCACGGTCGCATCGTCATCACCGTGGACGACCACTTCGGGGATATGACGGATCCGTTCGAGCGTCGCAGGAGCTCCCGAGCCCGAGATCGGCGCGATGGCGGCCCAGATGTCCGGATATTTCGCGGCGATTTTCCACGTACCGATGCCGCCCATCGAATGACCCATCAGGTAAATCCGGTTCTCGTCAATCCGGTAGTGCTGCCGCACGTGCTGCAGCATCTGCATAACGTCCTGCTCGCTGAGCTCCTGGGTGCGTTTCGTGAGTGGATCGGCGGGCGCGGTGCCGAGGCCCCACCCGTACGATCCGTCCACGCGATACCCGAGCGACGCTGCGAGGATGTAGCCGTGTTGTTCGGCGAGCGGCGGCAGCTTCCGCTCGTAGTTCTCGAAGAAGGCATCCTCGGTGCCGCCGAGCCCGTGCAGCGCCACGATCAGCGGGAACGCCTTTGTCCCGGTGTAGGTCGTCGGCACGTACATTCGATACGGAAGGATCTCGGCCGCAGCATCGAGCATGTAGTGGCGTTTCAGGTCGCCTGTTCGCCCGGCGAACGGATCCTTGCCGCCCTTCGACCCGGCGGCGATCGCCTCGGCGGCGGCGAAGTCTTTCTCCGGATCGAACGTGCGCAGTTCAAGGCGGCCGCGGTTCACGTTGCGCATGCGATCGATTGGAAACAGGATGTCGGCTCGCACGCTCTCGGGGGCCTTCCTGGCTTCGCCTTCCAGGCGGGCAACTGACTCGTCGAGACCCTTCCGCAGCGCGACGTTCAGCGCCGCCGTCCCGATGGAC
>QHWF01000168.1 GCA_003222455.1 Acidobacteriota bacterium | reverse complement strand
GTGCATCGCGCACCTCGAGTCGTCCGGTCGTCCACAGGTGCGCCTCGGAAATGTAACCGTACGAATCGGCGCCGCCGGCAACGAAATTCCCGAAACAGACGGCGACGACCGTCGCCGTGACCGCAATCGCCGCTGCGATCCACCGCGACCATCGTGGCAGCAAGGCCCACGTGGGAGTCGGCGCGGATCGATCTCTGAGCCACAGCGCGATAGCGCCGCAGATGGCAGCGGCTCCCGACGGTCGCCGAATGTCCCACGACGAGAAGACGACGTGCCCGAATACCTTGATGTGGATGCCATCTGTTACCAGGTCCCACACGAGCACAGCGAGGTTGCCAATCGCAACGACGAACAGCACAGTCTGCAGGTAACGCAACCAGTTCCTCACGATCCTCCATGTCCTCCGCGGTGGATTATCGTGACTGCAAATCAGTTCCCGGCGGGCCTTAATTAATTGAGGAGCCTTTTAAGGGGCGTGTGAAGAAATCACCCGTGGCGTTCGCCTTTAGGCGGATTTCTTCAAATCCGGCTGAAGCCGGACCCCACGTATGAGTGATTTTTTCACACGCCCTTCAGGGCTGCCGGCGGCATGATGCAGGCCTGAAGGCCTGCGCTACGACCCTCCTCTGGTGGCCGTGTTATAGTCAAAGTCTTACCGCCAGGGGTATCCACGATCGCCGGGATTGAGAACACACCCTTGGAACCTGATCCGGTTCAAACCGGCGGAGGGAGGCGGCATGTCCGAGCTCGCTACGGCATTTCCCAATTCACGAAAAGTCTACGTCGAGGGTCCCCTCGGTGTCCGTGTGCCGATGCGTGAGGTCGCCCTGTCGGGCGGAGAGCCGCCGCTGCGCGTTTACGACACCAGCGGCCCGCAGGATCACGATGTGAAGGTCGGCCTGCCGAAACTGCGCGAGCCGTGGGTGAGGCCACGTGTCTCGCCCGGATCGCGATCGGGCGCCGGCATCACGCAGCTCTATTACGCACGCAAGGGTGAGATCACGCCTGAAATGGAATTCGCCGCGCTCCGCGAAGGGCTGCCGGCCGATTTCGTCCGCGACGAAGTTGCCCGTGGCCGCGCGATCATTCCGTCGAATATCCGCCACCTCGAGCTCGAGCCGATGATCATCGGCCGCAACTTCCTCGTGAAGATCAACGCGAACATCGGCAACTCCGCCGTCACCTCCTCCATCGACGAGGAAGTCGAGAAGCTCCGGTGGGCAACGCTCTGGGGCGCCGATACGGTGATGGATCTGTCAACCGGGAAGAACATCCACGAGACCCGGGAGTGGATCATCCGGAACTCCGCGGTCCCGATCGGCACCGTGCCGATTTACCAGGCGCTCGAGAAAGCGGGCGGCCGGCCGGAGGATCTCACCTGGGCGATCTATCGCGACACGCTCGTCGAGCAGTGCGAACAGGGCGTGGACTACTTCACCGTGCACGCGGGCGTGCTGCTGCGATACATCCCGATGACCGCGCGCCGCGTCACTGGCATCGTGTCGCGCGGCGGATCGATCATGGCCAAGTGGTGCCTCGCGCATCATCAGGAGAACTTCACCTACACGCACTTCCGCGACATCTGCGACATCATGCGCGCCTACGACGTGTCGTTCTCGCTCGGCGACGGCCTCCGCCCCGGCTCCATCGCCGACGCGAACGACGAAGCGCAGTTCGCCGAGCTGCAGACACAGGGCGAGCTGAATCGCGTAGCGTGGGAATTCGACGTCCAGGTGATGAACGAAGGCCCGGGCCACATCCCCATGCACCTGATCAAAGAGAACATGGAGAAGCAGCTCGAATGGTGCGCCGAGGCGCCGTTCTACACGCTCGGCCCGCTCACGACGGACATCGCGCCCGGGTACGATCACATCACGTCGGCCATCGGCGCCGCGATGATCGGCTGGTACGGCACGGCGATGCTGTGCTACGTGACGCCCAAGGAGCACCTCGGCCTCCCGGACAAAGACGATGTGAAGGCGGGCGTGATCGCGTACAAGATTGCGGCGCATGCAGCCGATCTCGCAAAGGGCCACCCGCGCGCCCGGGCGTGGGACGATGCCCTGTCGAAGGCGCGATTCGATTTCCGCTGGGACGATCAGTTCAACCTGTCGCTCGATCCGGTCACGGCCCGTGCCTATCACGACGAGACGCTGCCGGCCGACGGCGCCAAGATCGCGCACTTCTGCTCGATGTGCGGTCCGAAGTTCTGTTCGATGGAGTTGACGCAGCAGGTCCGCGACTACGCGCGCAGCAAAGGCATTGACGAGCGGGAGGCGGTGGCCGCCGGCCTGGAAGAGAAGGCGGTCGAGTTCAGGCGGCACGCACAATGAATCGTTGCGGCGGGCGACCGCCCTTTCTTGCAGCGGCGGCATGCCCGCTTGATACAGCTCTTGCCACGAAGCCACGAAAACACGAAGAAGCCCTTTCATCTTTATGGATTCTTCTTCGTGCGTTCTTCGTGTCTTCGTGACTTCGTGGTTGCATTTCGTGGATTTGTGAAGGATTCGAGTTCACTTCTGGGTACGGCCGGAGTTGCCGGTCGGCCGCAGCCGGGGGCATCGAAGGTTTCGCCGGATCGACTGGCGGGTCAGCCGCGTGGCGGGCGAGCGTCTCTTCGGCGTTATTACCGGACAACTGACAATCTGGTAATTGGCTCGACAGAATTTACTTTTCGGTCACTGGCACTATTTGAAGCAGCGTCGGAAAGCGGGCCGGCTGCCCGCCCGGCTTCGGGTTCGGGTACCCCTGCGACACGTCGGACTGATAGTCCTTGATCGTCACCCCTGGCGGAAACGCCATCGTTTCTTCACGGAAGCGGCCGACGTCGAATTCGTGCGTCGCGGGCACGTCGAACACGAGCTCACCCCGTTGCTTCAGGATTGTGCGGTAATAGGCGACGAGCTCGACGAACGACGCGGCCGATCCGAAGATGTAGTACCGCTGCCCGCGGCCGGCGTCGTAGGACGCGATGAACTGGGCGCCGGGATAGATCGGCACGCCGAGCATCGCCTCGGTCGGCGCCGCGTCGGGCCGGCTCGGGGCAGGCTGCGCGGGCGGCGCGCCCGGTTGTTGCGGGGGTGGCTGCGGCGGACGCGCCGGCTGCGATGCGCCGGGGCGAGGGAACGGCTGCGGCACCGGCGGTTGAGCGGAGGACGCCACCGCTACTGCTGCGCCGACACAGACGGGGCGGAGGACACAGAGAATGAACAGCCACAGAGACACAGAGACACAGAGGGAAATCAATCGTCGGAGCGACATCAATCGGGGCGACATCAATCTGTCCCAAGACGGTCTCGAGGAAATCGCTCCTGAGAACAGACTCCGCCGATGACCAGCCTGGGTGCGTGCCACAACGTTCTTGCTCTGTGTCTCTGTGGCAGGGGTGGCTCGCGAGCCGCCCCTACCAGTATTGCTCGGTGATCTCATAATCCTCTGTGTCGACCATTCGAACTCCACCACACCACATGTCCCGAATATACCATCTCCTCGACTTCTGCCGGGCCGAACGGCACTGGCTGCTCGACACAATCGAGACGCTGGTCCGCCTCGAGTCGCCGACAACTGACAAGGCTGCGGTCGATCGCTGCGGGGCCGAGCTGTCGTCGCGGCTCGAAGCGATTGGCGGGCGCGTGACGCGGTTGACACGCGCCGATCGCGGCGACCATCTGCTCGCCGAATTCGGGTGCGGCCCCTCTCAGCTGCTGCTGCTCGGGCATTTCGACACCGTCTGGCCCGCGGGACAGCTCGAGCGCATGCCGTTCGTGAATACCGAGGGCCGGCTCCACGGACCGGGCATCTTCGACATGAAGGGCGGCATCGCGATCGGCATGCTGGCGACGCGCGCCCTTCTCGAAACGGACGTTCGCTCCTCCCATCGAATCGTCATGCTGTGGACGACGGACGAAGAGGTCGGAAGCGCGACGTCGCGGCAAGCCATCGAGGAGGAAGCACGCCGCAGCGAGGCTGTCCTGGTCCTCGAGCCGTCGCTGCCCGGCGGGGCGTTGAAGACGTCGAGGAAAGGATGCGGTCAGTACGAGATGGTCGTGCGCGGCATCGCGGCGCACGCCGGCGTGGATCCGGCGAAGGGTGCGAGCGCGATTCACGAGCTCGCGCATCAGATCTGCGGTCTGCACCGGATACCGGAGCTGGCGCCGGGCATTTCCCTCAACGTCGGCCTGATTGCCGGCGGGAGCCGCCCCAACGTCGTCGCCGAGGAGGCGCGCGCGGTCATCGACGCCCGGGCCGCGACGCGAGACGAGATGGAACTGATCGACGGCAGCATCCGGCGGCAGCAGACGCACGATCCCCGGGTCCGCCTCGAAGTCTCAGGCGGGTTCGAGCGGCCGCCCCTGGAACGCAGCGGCGAGGTGGCGCGTCTGTACAATCGAGCGCGTGAAATCGCGGGCGAGCTGGGCTTCGATCTGCCCGAGGGGGCGACCGGCGGCGGCTCCGACGGGAATTTCACCGCTGCGGTCGGGGTTCCCACACTTGATGGCCTTGGCGCGGTCGGCGACGGCGCTCACGCGTTGCACGAGCATGTGGACGTCGAGTCGCTGCCTGTGCGAGCGGCGCTCGTTGCGGGACTGCTCGCGACTCTGTAGGATGGAAGGTATCGCGAAAGTGTGAAGTCTGAAGTGGGAAGTCTGAAGGGAAAGAAATCGCCGTAGCGCAGCCCTTTAGGGCTGCCCGACGGCCGCGATGCAGGCCTAACCAGCCTCCGCTAAAGCTACGGGCGGTCCGCCGAAGCCTTGGCGAAGGCGGAAGGCCTGCGCTACGAGAGGCCGTCGATCAATTGTGACAGCCCTTGTGGAGCCTAAGCCCGGAGCCGAAAGCCTGAGAAAACCATGTCCAATGTCATCAAAACGGCGTTGCTGCTGGGCGTCCTGAGCGCACTGTTGATGGGGATTGGCCAGGCGCTGGGTGGCGCGCAGGGCCTTCTGCTCGGGTTCATGTTCGCGGTCGTGACCAATTTCGGGTCGTACTGGTTCTCGGACAAAATCGTCCTGAGCATGTATAGCGCGCAGGAAGTCGGCCCGGATCACCGGCTCTATCAGGTGGTCAGCCGGCTCGCGAACCGCAGCGGTCTTCCGATGCCGCGGGTGTACATCATTCCGGAGCTGTCGCCGAACGCCTTTGCCACCGGACGGAATCCGCACCATGCGGCAGTGGCGGCCACCGAAGGCATTTTGCGCATTCTGGACGAGGAGGAGCTCGAAGGCGTCATCGCGCACGAGCTCTCGCACGTGAAACACCGCGACATCCTGATTAGCTCGATTGCGGCAACGCTCGCTGCCACCATCATGATGGTGTCGCGGTTCGCGATGTTCTTCGGCGGCGGGCGCAGTGACGAGCGCGAAGGGATGAATCCGGTCGCCCTGCTCGCGACCATCATCCTGGCGCCGATTGCGGCGATGCTCATTCAGGCGGCCATCTCCCGGTCCCGGGAGTTCGACGCGGACGCGGGCGGCGCCGGGATGACCGGCAGTCCGAATGGCCTGATCAGCGCGCTGAAGAAGATTGAGTCGGCGGCGCGCGGCATCCCGCTCGACGCGAATCCGGCTACGGCTCACATGTTCATCATCAAGCCGTTTTCGGCGTCGGGTCTGCTTGGGTTGTTCAGTACCCATCCACCAACCGAGGATCGGGTGCGCGCCCTGCTCCAGCTGGGGCGGTGACGCCGGACGATCATGGAAGGGCTTGGCTTTTAGCGATTATCCTCAAACCAGTCACCTGTCGTTCGTCCAATCCTGTTCACCTGCCGTTCGTCCATCCCTTTCTAGGCCATCAGACCTTACCACGCGGATGTGGCCGCCAGACCACAACTTTTCGGTGGCGTACGTCTTGCTGCTCCGGATCATCGAGACGGAGGCAGCCGGTGCACGTAGACGACCTGGACATCTCACCGAGCAAGATAGGCGAAACCGCTCAACGCATCATCGATCGCTCGATCGAGGAGGCGCGCCGTCGTGAACATGCGCTGCTGACCAACGAACACCTTTTTCTGGCGTTCGCGCAGGTCGAGTGGGACATGTTCGCCGAAGTGATGCGGGACATCGAACTGAACCCGCATACCATTCTTCAGGCAATCGAAGAGCATCTGCACATGATGCCGTCGTTCGCCGGGCGCGAGCTCCGCGTCTCGCCGGCAACCAAGCTCGTCTTCAAGCTGGCGCTGCACCATGCCAGCCGGGCGGGCCGCCAGACCATTGAAGCCGCCGATCTGTTTTCCGCGGTTTTCGAAGAAACGCAAGGTGTCCCGGTATCGATTCTTCGCAGGCACGGCGTCGAGCCGGAGGTACTCGTGACGCGTCTGAACGCCCGCATGCGTGACCTGGAGCTCAGAGAAGAGCGTTTGAAGAAGCGGTTCGAGCTGCCGCCGTTCCTGAAGCACTTCGCGACGAATCTCAACCTGCTCGCGCGCCAGGACAAGCTGCCGCCCGTGTTCGGCCGCGACCAGGAGATCCAGCAGGTGCTGGAAATCCTCTGCCATCGCGAACGCGCGAACTCCGTGATGCTGATTGGCGAGCCCGGCGTCGGCAAGACGGCCATCGTCGAAGGCCTCGCCCGGCGCATCGAATTCGAGCCGGAGAGCGTGCCGGTGCGGCTGCGCGACTGCCAGGTGGTGAACCTGCAGATGAACACGATGGTCGCCGGCACGATGCTGCGCGGCATGTTCGAAGACCGGATCCAGAACGTCATTCGCGAGCTGAAAGAGCGGCCGAACCTGATTCTGTTCGTCGACGAGGCGCACACGATGGTGGGGGCCGGCTCGGCCCTCGGCGCCCCGTCCGACGCGGCCAACGTCTTCAAGTCGGTGCTGGCGCGCGGCGAAATCCGCATGGTGGCTGCCACCACGCTCAGCGAGTACAAGGAGTACATCCAGGAGGACGAGGCGCTCGCCCGGCGTTTCCGTTGCGTGGTCGTCAACGAGCCGACGCTCGAAGAGACGCGGCGCATTCTCTACAACCTGCGCCCGCGCCTCGAGCGCAACTACTCGGTCCGCCTCCTGGACGAGGCGATCGAAACCGCGCTCGATCTGTCGCCGCGGTACATGCGCCATCTGCACCTGCCCGACAAGGTGATCGGCTGGCTCGACACGGCGGCCGTGCGGGCCGAAATCGATCGCCGGTGGGAAGTGAAGACCGACGATGTGGTGTCGGTGATCTCGCACGCGGCGCAGATTCCGGCCGACATGGTCTATCGCGACGTCACCGATCGCTTCAAGGACATCGAAGCGCGGCTGCAGGACCGCGTGTTCGGTCAGAAGAACGCCGTCCGCGCGGTCGCGCGGCGGCTGGTCCTGAACAAGGGGCCGCTCAAGGACGGATTCGATCGGCCCGACGGGGTGCTGCTGTTCCTGGGCCCGACCGGCGTCGGCAAGACCGAGCTGGCAAAGGCCGTTGCCGAGTTCCTGTTCGGTGACGACAAGAAGATGGTCCGCGTCGACATGTCCGAGTACCAGGACGGATCGGTCGCTGTCGACAAACTGATTGGCATGCCGCGCGGCATCGTCGGCAGCGAGCGCGGCGGCATTCTGACGAACCAGCTGAAGGACAACCCCTACACCGTGGTGCTGCTCGATGAAGTGGAAAAGGCCAGCCCGAATCTGCTGAATCTGTTCCTCCAGGCCTTCGACGAAGGATGGATGACCGACGGCCGCGGCAAGCGCGTCTACCTGAGCGACTCGGTCGTCGTCATGACGTCGAACATCGGATCCGAGAACTTCCGGAAGCTCACCAACCCGCTCGGGTTCCTGAATCGCACGATCGGGGTCGAGCAGGTCGAGGGTGAAGTGATGCGCGAGCTCGAACGGCGGTTCCCGCCCGAATTCAGGAACCGAATCGACGAAGTGGTGCTGTTCGCGCCGCTGACACACGACGAAGTGCGCCTGATCTCGAAGGCGTATCTGCGCCAGGTGACGCTGGCGCTCGTGAAAGCGGGCAAGACCATCCACGTGGAGGACGCCGCGCTGGAGCTGATCGTCACCAGGGGCTACAGTCTGGCATTCGGTGCCCGCTTCCTGAAGCGATTCATCGACGAGCAGATCAAGCTGCCGATCAGCGAGCGTTGGAAGGAAGGCTCTCACTTCGACGTTCGTGCGTGCGAAGGGGAGATCCAGGTCGAGGCGGCGCCGGCCCAAATCGTGTCGGCGGACGAAGCGCTCGCGTACGGAGACGTAGCGTAGATCGAGATTTCAGATTGTAGATTTCAGATTTCAGATTGAGATTTCAGATTGAGATTTCGAAGAATTTCAATCTGCAATCTGAAATCTGCAATCTGAAATGTCACTTTACCAGGCAAATCCCACTTGCTCCGGTTCGGACCGGACGTCCGGCTTCTCGTGCGGCTCGCCGCGCGGCGGCAGGCCGTAGCGTTCCTGCAGCAGCCGGATCATCCCCTGCACCTGCTTGCGATAGTCCTGGGGCGCGTACTTCTTCTCGTAAAGTCTTTCGTATCTCGGCACCCACGACGGGAACTCAGTCTCGAGGAACCGCATGAAATGTGCGCGGGTGCCGTCCTCCAGAAACATCACATTGCAGCCGACGAAGCGCGCCCCGTGATCAGCAATCGCCTTCACGGTCCGTTCGAGTTTTGCGCGCGACGATGAGAAGCCCGGCACGATGGGGTTCATCAGCACGCCGGCGTTGATGCCGGCATCCACGAGCTCGCGCACGGCACGCAGGCGCTGCAGCGGATGTGCCGTCCCGGGTTCCAGCAGCTCCCATGCGTGCTCGTCGACCGTGGGCACGCTCACGTACACCGTGGCGGTCGCGACCTTCGAAAGTTCGACGAGGAGATCGCGATCGCGAACCACCATCGGACCTTTCGTCACGATTCCGATCGGGTTGCGCGCGCGGAGCAGCGCGGCAATCGCGCCGCGCGTCAGCTTGTAATGGCCCTCGATGGGCTGGTAACAATCGGTCGCCGTTCCAACCGCGACGTACTCGCCCTTCCATGACGGACGTGCGAGCTCGCGGGTGAGGACATCCACGAAGTTTTTCTTCACGAGGATCACCGACGCGAATTCATCGTCGGCGTTCAGCTCGAATTGCGCGTGATAGCGGCGGGCATAACAGTAGTGGCAGCCGTGCGTGCAGCCCCGGTAGGGATTGAGCGTCCAGTCGAACGGCATCCCCTTGACGGGATTCAGCGCCGATCGGCAGGCCACTTCCTGGTAACGGGCGCGGTCGGCGCGGCGTTCGGCTTCCGTGAGCGCGTCGGATCCACCCTGTTTGACCGTCCGCGCAATGTCGCGCGTGGTCGGTCCGGATCCACCGAGATCAAAGAGGAGAGGGCTGATAAACATACGTCTTTTATTCGCCCATCATGACGTTCCGAGAAGAGGGCTGTCAACAAGAGGTCGGGTGGGTCAGGGAGTTCGGGTGGGTGGGTCGGGGAGGTCGGGGACCGACTGGGCCCTTTATGGATGCCTACGGGGTTCAGGGTATCGTGTTGCAGGAGGATCCTGATGATCCGCAAGCGGTTGGCGCTCATCGTCCTTTCTCTCATCGCGGCGCTCGCCATTGGCGTCTCTGCCGAGGCGGCTGGCAAGAAGGCCGTCCGGCACCGGACCAGGCACTCGTCGCGCGTGACGTCTGGCGCCGCAACCTCTACAACGACCACAGCGAAGAAGTCGAAGGGCACGAAGGGCACGAAGAAGCGGGCGTCGAAATCGAAATCACGAAAACCCGCAACGACGAAGAAGCAGCCGCCCAAACCAGCCACCAAACCCTGAGGGTCGGGGAAGTCGGGTGGGTCGGGGAGGTCGGGTGGGTCGGGTTGGTCGGGTCGGTCAATTCATAGTAAGTAAGCGAGCGCGAATCCGATTTGCGCGACGAACATCATGCGGTACATGTGGGCCCAGGAAACGTGATTCTCCTCCACTGCCAGCTCTTCAGGCCGCCGAAGCATGAGGTAACACACGTAAAGACCGTACGCCGTCATCACGCAGCCGAGCAGTTGAAGTAACCAGAAGTTGCCGGTCAGAACGCCAGCCCAGGCCCCAACCGGGATCATCAGGAACGGGACGACGAACGACGGCGAAATCATCCAGGCGGCCCGGCGCACGCCATACTGAATCGGCAGTGTGCGACATCCGCCGCGACGGTCGCCTTCCATGTCCGCGAAATCCTTGGTCGTGGTGGCGCCAAGTAGAAACAACCCGAAAATGGCGCCGATGTACCACGGCTCGATGCCGGCGATCGTTTTCACCGACGACCACCCCGCCACCTTCAGGAGCACGCCGCGCGGGATGGCGATCGTCACGTTGGCCCAGATGCCCAGCCGCTTGGTCCGGAACGGCGGCACCGAGTAGAGCAGCGTGCACACCACCGCCACTGCGACCAGCCAGAAGCATTCGTGCCGCCCGCCCGGGGCAACCAACCACGCGAGCACGAGCGCCAGCGCGTAGGTCACGACGCTGAACCACCATGCCCCAGTGATCGAGATGCGTCCGGTCGGGATCGGTCTCTTCGGCTTGTTCACCCGATCGATGTCGAGATCGTAGATCTGGTTGAGTGCGTTGTTGCCGGCGTTCAGCACCGCCGCCATCGCCGATCCGATGATGGCTGGAACGAGCAAGGTCGACGACCACGGTTCT
>QHWF01000730.1 GCA_003222455.1 Acidobacteriota bacterium | reverse complement strand
GCCTGGGAACGCCTCGACGTCCACATTGGCCGCGGGCGATCCATCCACCTTGACCGTGCCCTGGACACAGCCGGTCTCCGCGGCGGCCGGGGCGCCCCCGTACCACGAAAGGTGGAATATGGTCGCCTTGATCGCCGGCTGGCCGTCCACTGACGATGGCCCGATTGTGCCAGGCACCGGGGTCTTCCATTTGCCGTCGGCGGTGTCGTAGACGTAGCACTCGATGGGATCGCCGTTCTGGTATCCGGGCTGGCCCCGCAACGACGCCGGAATCGGCAGCTCGATGTTGGCGCCCGAACTCGCGGAAGGGTTGAACTGGAGCACGTTGCCCGCCCCGTCGGTCACCGTATATTCGGCGAATGAAACAGGCTTCAAGTAGATTGCGTGCCCGTTTGCGTCGACGGCATCGAGTCCGCCTGGCAAGGCCTTGACCTGGTTGGTGGTGGGATCGAGGCCGGTGACTCGCACATTGACCGAGCCCGAAGCGGCCACGAACCCTGCCGGGAGCGACAAGGTCGCGCTCGAGCCGGCATCCGTCACCTTGCCGCCAGCGGTGACATCGACCGATGTCGTGGTTCCGGCGGGGATCAGGCTCACGGTAAGTGTCTGCGTTTTGTTGCGGGCGAGCTGTACCACGGCCTGGTTGAGCGAGTAGTCAGCCCGGGTCACGTCGATCCGCACGCGCTGGTCTGAACCGACGGAGATCGTGAAGCGGCCGTCCGCGCCACTCGTCCCCGACGCGCCCGATGACGCCTTGACCGAAGCACCCTGAATCGGCGTGCCGCTGACGGCGTCGCGCACCACGCCGCTCACGGTGGCAAAGGCTGCAGTGCTCGGCGCGGTCGCGCTCTTGCCGCCGCAGCCGGGGAGCATGAACAGCAGAAACGGCACCAGAAAGAGGGCGAGCAACGAAAGGAGAACCGACGCGGTAGGGCGAGACGGGATCATGGGGTTTCTCCTTTTGGATTGGAAGCGGGCGGGGTGGCCCGCGCGGGCCAGCGGCCTGAACGATCACCATCGACGGGCAGGAACGCGTACGCCCCTGAAGGCAGTGGCCACCGTTCCACAACCGTGTTGGAACGCAAGTCAATACTGTCGATCTCGCTCTCACCACCGCAGAGCACGTCGAGCCGTCGGCCGTCAACTCGCAGCAGGAGCGATGTCGGATTGCCGCCCACGGGGATCGAATGCTCGACGGAATGTGAAACCAGGTTCACCACCAGCAATCGGTGCGTGTAGAAGCAGCTCACGTAGAGCCGACGCCCCCCCGACGTCAGCAGCATCGTCGATGGGCCGTTCTGCACCGTGAACGAATCCACGATTGCGCGGCGTGCGACGTCGACCACCGAGATGCGGCTGCTCTGGAAGTTGTTGACGAAGAGTCGCCGTCCAGTCGAATCCGGCAGCAGGTGCCAGGGATAGATGCCGGCCGGAATCGCCTTCAGCGTGTGACCGGTACTTAGGTCCACGACCAGGATCTGACCGGGACGGCTCAGACCGATGCGATTGCGGCAGGACACGAAAGCCACGTCCGTTCGGGGCTGCAGCCAGACTTCGACCGGCATCAGCTCCTGGGACATCTCGAGCGGGATGCGGCGGCGCACGGCGAGGGTGGCCGCGTCGAGCACCACGATGTTCCGGTACGCAAGGTGGACCAGCACGATGCCGCGCCCTCCTTCCGCAAACACGGGGCCGAACGGCTTTCCACCGTGCGAGCGCGCGTGGCAGTCGAAGCAGGCGTGGTGCGCCTCCGCGTGCACTCGCGCGTGCACGACACCGACGGACTCGGGAAACGTCGGGTCGGTGAGATGGAACTCCGCTACCGCGGCGGGTAGCGTCTGCACCGGGTCGGGGTTCAGATACCCGGTCGGCGGCAAAGGAGCCGCTTGATTGTGCCGAATGAACGCCCGAGCCCGGCGCCAGAGCTCCGGCGAGTCCAGGTGGTACGTCGTGATGCACTGCGCACCGGTATTGACCACGTAGAGGGTGCGCTGATCGCCGCTCAGAAGCAGATCGTGTGGGAGCTTCTGCGCCGGCAACGCGCCCACCACCTTCCTCGAGTCGAGGTCGAAGAAGGAGACGCGGTTGAGCGCCGAATGGGAGATCGCCAAGTAGTGGCGCGGCGCACCCGTACCTAGAGGGACACAAGCACACGCAAGCCCTAGCATCGCGGGCATCATCGCGCGAAAGGAGCGGCCGAATCCCGAGGGCCGATTTCGTCGGAGACCTTCCACCAGATCCCGTCCTTATCCCCCGTCGGATACAGCATCATCCCGACGTCGAGGTTTGATTTGGAGACCGCAGCTTAGCATTTCGAGAACGAGAGCACCTGCCTAATCGGCAGGTGCCATTTGACGCCGCACGCTCGCCTGCAGCGCTGACCCCTAACGCGAAACGACTCGGGGGCAGATGCTCCCCGAGTCGTTCCTCTTGCTGCGGGCCGATGCTGCGAAGCTTCTACTTCACCGCCAGCGTCAGGCTCTTGGCCGCCTGCTCGATGAGATGTGCCACTTCGCGCGGCTGCGACACGTACACGGCGTGACTGCCCTTGACCTCGACAACCGTCGATCCGGCGCGCTTGGACATGGCGCGCTGCGCGTCGGGCGGGATCATCTTGTCGCTGGTAGCGACCAGATACCAGCTCGGCTTGGACTTCCACGCAGGCTCGGTTACGGCGCCATCGAGTGCTTCAACACCCCAGGGGACCTGCGCGTCGGCCATGAACGCAGCGACGTCCTCGTTCACGTCCGCCGCGAAGGACGCGGCGAACTTCCCCCGATCAAGAAACAAGAATCCATCCTGCGGCGGCAGGATCGGCGGCACCGGCGCGCCGGCCGGCGGGTTCTTGATCAGCGACGAGACCGACTCGCCCTTGTCGGGAGCGAACGCTGCGACATACACGAGCCCGGCGACGTTCGGATCATTGCCGCCTTCCGTGATTACGACACCGCCGTAGGAATGG
>QHWF01000727.1 GCA_003222455.1 Acidobacteriota bacterium | reverse complement strand
CACGCTCAGTTCATCGTTCACGCTCACTGTCGACCCGTTCGCGATCACCACCGACGGCGTGTTGCCATCTGCTGTCGTGGGCGTGCCGTACAGCCAGACGCTGTCGGCGCCCAATTGCAGCAGTCCGTGCACGTGGACGACATCCAGCATCTTCGGCGGCCTGACCCTCAACTCCGCCGGGATCCTGTCGGGGACTCCGACGTCCTCCGGCACCGGCAGTTTTACGTTCCAGGTGACCGGATCGAACCGTACGGTCAGCAAAGTGTTCTCGCTGTTGATCACGAGCAACACTGCCCAGCCGCTGTCCATCTTGAACGCTTCATCGCTGGGCTTCACGACGATTGGGGCGCCGGTGGCGTCGTCGTTGTTCGGGTTCGGAGGGACCGCGCCGTACACGTTCACGGTCCAGTCCGGCACCCTGCCCCCGGGCGTGACGCTGCAGAGTCCGGGGGAATCGCTCGGAGCCTTCCTTGGGCCAGGCTTTTACTTCCTGGCGGGTCGCGCGATGCAGGTGGGCGCTTACGACTTCACGCTGGTGGTCACCGACGCGGCGAACGCCTCGGTCAGCAAGGCGTTTTCCTGGGTGGTCACGCCGATTGCGCACCAGTACTTCAGTTTGCCGATTAGCGGGACTCCACTTGTGTACAACACTGCGTACACGCAGCCGCTTCTTGCGATCGGCGGCGACAGCAACTACACGTGGGCTGCGAACGGCGCTTTGCCGCCCGGACTGACGCTGGACTCCGCGACCGGCGTCGTCAGCGGCACGCCGACGAATACCGGCTTCTTCTCCGTTCCGATCCAGGTGACCGACACCGGCGGTGATACCACGGTGTCGACCATCAGCTTCTCCATCAGCTCCGGAACGGCAGCGACGGTCAACATCGGTTTGGGCCCGAGTCTCGGCACGATCCAGCAGGGATTCACCACCACCTTCGGTCTGTCTCTGAGCGGCGGCACGCCGCCGTACACGGCCACGGCGCTGACGGCGTTGCCTCCAGGGTTCGCGCTGGAATGCGGAGATGCACTCCCGTCCGGCACACCGGGCAGCAGCTGTCAGCTCGTCAGGGTGCCGCTCGCCACGGGCACCTTCACGTTCACCGTGAGGGCCGACGATGCGAGTGGGAGCTTCGGCGTCAAGACCCTCACGCTCAACGTCGCGCCGTTCACGCTGTTTAGCAGCACGTCGCTGCCCGACGCCTCCGTTGGCGTGGCGTACTCACAGATCATCAGGACTTGGGACAACAGTGGCGCCGTGGACTGGTCGATCGCGTCGAGCTCAACGCTGCCGGCCGGCTTGACTCTCTCTACCGCTGGCGTTATCAGTGGCACGCCTACCCAAGCCGGAGTCTATTCCTTCGGTCTGTCGGCCGTTGACGGCTCCGGGCTGGGCATCAGATTCACGTTCTCGCTGCGGGTGTCCGGCATTGCCATTTCCGATCCGGCGCTCCTGACGTCTGCCGCCACCGTCGGCGTGCCGTTTACGTACACGTTTACGGCCACGGGCGGCACGCCGCCGCTCACGTGGTCGGCCACGCAGTTGCCTGCAGGGCTGACGATGTCCGCCGCCGGCGTCCTGAGCGGCACGATCACAGCTGGCGGTTTCGTCGCCGCGATTCTCGTCACCGCCACTGACGGCGTCACGACGACCACGCGTCGCTTCGGCCTGGTGCTGCGCACGGCGACGCCTGGCATCTTGACCTTCTCGCTGTTGTCGGCGGCGCTCGCAGACGTCACGGTCGGGCAGAGCCTCGCCGTCACGCTCTTTCCGTCAGGCGGGGTGCCGCCGTACGCCTGGGCCCTGGCGCCTGAATCCACGCTCCCGCCAGGCTTGACTCTGTTGTCGGGCGCGAGCCTGCGTTCGACCGACACGCCGGGGGGCACGGTCCTCGCCGGCGTGCCGACCACATCGGGGCAATACGCGTTCGATCTGATCCTGACCGACGCGGCTGGCACTCAGCTGCGCCGCACGTTCACGCTGACCGTGTCGGCCATCAACCTGCTGTCCGGGATGCGAAACCCGACGGTCGGCACCGCCTACGCCCAGCGCTTCACGGCCGTCGGTGGGTCGCTGCCCTACACCTTCACGATGACACCCTCATCGCTCGGGTTTGACATGCTCCCGCCAGGGCTGACGTTCACGTCCGATGGCCTGCTGTCCGGTACGCCGACTGGCACCGGCAGCTTCGGTTTCCTCCTGCGCGCGCAGGATGCCGCGGGCCGTGCGTACTCGCGCACCTTCAGCTTCCAATCGACCACGGCGTCCGGGTTGTTCGTCAGCACCGGCAATCCGACCGACGGCTCCGTTGGAGTTGGTCGATCCTTCTCTCTGTTCGTGGCCGGTGGGAGTCTGCCGCCGGGTCTGACGCTGCAATCGATCGGCTCCAATACATTCATAGAGGGACGGGTGGCGGTACCCGGCACCTACTCCTTCACCGTGCGAGCAACCGATACGTCCAACGCGGCAAACTTCGCTGAACGTCTGCTGACGTTCAGAGTCGCGCCGATGCAGATCGTCCCGCCTCCGGTGGGCTTCCTGACGCCGAATGCCACGAGTCGCTTCCTGCCGAGTGCTCAGGCGGGGACCGCCTACTCGACGACCATCAACGTCGCCGGCGGCGAGCCACCGTACTCGTTCTCCGTGCCGTCGACTTCACCGATGCCGCCCGGTCTGACCTTGAGCTCCGCTGGCGTTCTGGCGGGCACACCCACAAGCGCAGGCAGCTACAGCATCCCGTTCGTCGTTCAAGATTCGACAGGAACGTTGCTCAACGTCATCGGATCTCAGCTCGATGTGGCGCAAGCGGCGGAAGTCACGCCGCTGCGCATCGGAGCCCTCACGACACCTGTGAGCTCCGCGACCGTCGGAGTACCTTTCCGTCTTGCGCTCGCCGACATATTTGGCGGGCTCGCGCCCTACACGTGGACTCTCGCCCCGGGTTCGACGCTTCCGCCAGGTCTCGCGATTCTGCCCGGGTCGAACGGCGTCTCGTCCTATCTGGCTGGCGTTCCGACGATGGAGGGCTTCAACCTCTTCTCGTTCGTGGTTACGGATTCCGCAGGGCAGTCGATCACGGTCGCGTCCTTCCCGCTGGCCGTGTCGGCGCTGTCGCTGACCCCAGACTGGTTGCCGAATGGCATTGTCGGCGCCACGTATTCCGCAACCCTGACAGCGGCAGGCGGCACAGCACCGTACACGATGCAATCGGCATTGAGCACGGATCTTCCCCCGGGGCTGGCGTTGAGCACTGCCGGTGTGATTTCAGGAACACCGACCTATCCAGGTAACTTCGTCATCGGCGTGCTGGTCACGCCGAGCACTGGTCTGGCATTCACGCGGTACTACAACGTGACGATCGACAACGCGTCGGGTCAGGCCCAGGGTGTCAGCCTGTCGGCGCGGGCGATCCGGATCGACTACGCGATTGGCTCGACACCCTCTGCGATTCCGGTGACGATCGACGCGACCACTGGTACTTCGCCGTTCCAGCTCGCGGTCGAGGGCCTCTCGAGCGTGACGCTGTCGGCGAACACCGGCACGGCGCCGGGCTCAGTGAACCTGAGTCTGAACACAGCGTCGCTGACGGCGCCAGGCACGTTCTTCGGATTGCTGGGCCTGTACGCTCCGCAATCGGCGAGCCAGTTGGACGCCGTACCGGTCATTGTCACCGTGACGGCGCCTGCGGCGACAATCGCGCTCGCGACGCCGGCCGATGGTGTTACCTACGCGTTCGGTCAGGCGGTGATCGCTTCGTACACCTGCAGCGGCCCATCCGGTGTGTCCAGTTGCACCGGCCCGGTTGCGAGCGGTGACAGCATCGACACATTCACGCTGGGCGCGCATGCGTTCACTGTGACGGCAAGCGATCCGTTCGGCCGCACGTCGATGGCGACGGCGAGTTACACAGTGATCGACCTCCCGCGGATCACCGTGACGTCGCCAACCGCACCAATCTACGACTTTGGCCGCGTTGTGCTGGCCGAGTACTCGTGCACGAATTCGGTGACCTGTGCCGGCGACATCGCCAACGGCGCCGCGATCGACACCAGCACGCCGGGGCCCAGGAGCCTCACGATCACGGCGACCGACGCGTTCGGCAACGTGACCACCCAAGTCGTCAGCTACGCGGTGAGCCTCGACGCGTGCGTGACGCCGTTCCCGGGCCTGACGGCGTGGCTGCCGGGCGACGGCAACTCGCTTGACGAGATCAGAGCAACGCAGGCCGTATGGACCGGAACAGAGGCATACGCACCAGGCCAGGTGGCGCAGGCGTTCTCGTTCAGCGGCGGCAGCCACGTC
>QHWF01000726.1 GCA_003222455.1 Acidobacteriota bacterium | reverse complement strand
ACACGAGTTTGGCCCCCTGAGGCGGTTTCGGCTCGGCGACGTGCGTGTAGAACCAGACTTCGTAGCCATTTGGATCAAGAACCTTGAACGTCCGGTCCCCCCACCACTGCAACGTCAGCGGATCACTGATCGCCACTCTCTTCTTCGTCAGGTTCTTGTGGAGCGCATCGACGTCCTCGACTTCGAGATAGATTTCAACCGGCTGCTTGCCGGATGGTGCGGCCGTTCCGCCCGGTGCCCGCATGAACATGATCCGAGCCTCGCCCATGACGACCGTACAGAAATCGAGCTGACCGTCCTTGCCGACCATGCCCATGACATGGCTGAAGCCGAGAGTATCAACGTAGAAGTTCCGGATGGCGTCGACCGACGCCACGACGATCATCGGCATGACGCGCCCAGCGACTGTTTGACTCACCGCTGCCTCCTTTGCGTGCCTTTCCTGTGTCAACACTCTGCCTCGTGCAGCCATGTGGATTCAACTACTCGAAGGAGTAGATAATTGCAGGCATGCGCCTGGCCGATCCCGAGCAGCTGGAACACGTGGGACTGACGCAGTACGAACGAAAGGCCCTGATGGCCCTCATGCTCTGTGGCGTGGCCGACGCGGCGACGCTGTGCCGCGAGGGCAGTGTCCCGAGCTCGAAAATCTACCTGGCCATGGAGAAACTCGCCGGCCTCGGCCTGGTGCAGGTGCAGCCGACACGGCCGAAGATGTTTGCGGCCTTTCCGTCAGAGGTTGTGGTCGCCCGGATCATCGAGATTGCGCGCGAACGGTCGGAGCGGTTCGCTTCCCAGGCGGCGGAACTACAGGCAACATTCACGAGCCTGCGATCACGGGCTCGTGGTCGACACCCGTTCCTCGACCTGGCGCTGGGCGTCGAGGGGCACATCCGACGGCACCTGGTGCCCCTCTCGGCCGCGCGGCAGCGCATCCTCTCCTACATGGAGGCCGGCGATCTGATGGCCATCGACACCGCCGTCAAGGGTGGGTTCCCGATCCTCCGGCGCATCGCAAAGAATGCGGCGGAACACGGGGTCGAGCACCGGGTCGTCTTCGGATTTTCCTATCAGAGCGCGGGCCGGCTTCTGGAGTTCCTCAAGGCGCACCGGCACGATCTGCGACAGGTCACCGGCGTCCGTTATTCAGGCGAGCTCGGACATCCATTTCACGTGGTGGACGACGAGACGGTGGTACTACCGTTGGACCATCCGTTCGTCAAGGAGGGCCGATTCGCATCGCTGCTCGTCCGGGATCGCGAGCTCGCGGACAGCCTGGCGGAGGGCTTCCAGGAGCTCTGGCGCAAAGCCATGAAGAGTCTTCGTGAGATCCAGGTCGATCCACGCGGCTACAAGACTTGACTATTTTCGAGCATTTCCCGGGTTTTCGTTGAAGCAGGTTCGGTGTCGGGAAAGGTCATCGTCGACTGCTGGTTACCGATGAATGCGAGCCATAGCGCGCTCGTCGTCGCCCACGTTTCTTCTGGCGTGGGGCGCTCTCGGGTTGTCTCTTCCGGCAAGCAAGTTTCTGCGCAGGCGGAGCCGACTGTGGGTAGTATGTCGTTGTGAGGAGCATAGCCATGCCACAAACCGGCCTCAATCGCAGATCGTTCCTACGCGGTGCGGGATTGACGACTCTGGCGGGTGCGGTCGGCTCGGGAATTTCCCTGCGGGGTGGCCCAGCCGCCGCAGCGGCGCTCGGCGAGGCCGATGCCAACGGAACGTTCGATTTCGACACCCCTTACAACCGCCTCGGCACCGATTCGGTCAAGTGGGACCAGGCGCTTCGACAGAACGAGATGGGGACAATCGTCGCCGGGATGGGCATCGCGGACATGGACTTCCGCTGCGCGCCGGTCATCACCAGGGCGCTGCAGGATCGGATCGCCCACGAGAACTGGGGCTACCTCGAGATCCCGAAGGCGTTTGTCGAGGGAATCGTCGCGTGGAACAAGAAGCGCTACGGCCTTGACGTGAACCCCGAGTCGGTCGTCATCACGACCGGCGTGCATCCGGGGTTGATTGCGGCCATCAGGACCTTCTGTCCGCCCGGGAGCAGGGTTCTGCTCACGACGCCCACCTATAACGGCTTCTACGGCGACCTCCGATTCACTGGTACCAAGCCGGAAGAGAGCCTGATGAAGCTCGTCGACGGCCGCTACCAGATCGACTTCGACGATTTCGAGAAGCGGATCAGCATGGACACGAATGCGGTCATCCTGTGCAATCCGCAGAATCCAACCGGCAACACCTGGTCGCCGGAGGATTTGATGCGCCTCGGCGAAATCTGCCTCAAGAGGCGCGTCGTCGTGCTCGCCGACGAGATCCATTGCGACTTCGTCAACAAGGGTGGTCGGTACACGCCGTTTGCGACCTTGCCGAACAAGGCCGTCGTGAACAACAGCATCACCTTCAAGGCGGCGAGCAAGTCGTTCGGGCTCGCGGCGATGAAGTGCGCGTGGTTCTTCTCCGACAACATGGATTACATCGCCCGTGTGAAGGCGAACAACCGGGCCGACCTGTCGACGCTCGGGATGATCGCGAGCCAGGCGGCGTACCAGGGCGGCGAAGATTGGTTGAATCAGTGCGTGGAGTACATCGACGGCAATCACGACTTCGCGCAGAAGTTCATCACGACGAACATCCCGCTCATCAAGATCAACCGGAAGGCGCAGGGCACGTATCTGCTGTGGGTGGACCTGACGGAGGTTGCCAACCGCATCGATGCGAACAGCTTGGCGGCGCAGGCATCGACCGGCCGCACGGGAAACCCGATGACGCCGGAGGACGCGACGGTGCGCTGGCTGGCCAGGACTGCAAAGGTGGCGCTCAACGCCGGCCATACCTACGGTCTCGGCGGCGCAAACCGTGCACGCATGAACAGCGGCGCTGATGAGCATCGCGCGCACACTCGACGGCTTGAAGAGGTCGACCTCAGCGCTTTAAAAGATTCGCGCCTCGGGCTTCGGCCCGTGCCTTGTTGTGACGCCGGACTATACAACTCGGCTTCCAAGCGCCAACCCTCTGGCGGCAGCATCGGCGCTGTCGTCCGGCCGTGTATTGAAGGCAATCGCTGCGCCTGGGGCAACTTTACGAATAGCGTTGATGACCACTTCGAATAATGCAAGATTGCGGGGAAACTGTGAACGGCCAGCCGAGCCGTCGCGATAAACGCCGCCGGAAGGGCCGGTCGATAAAGCTGTCGGCGAGCCGGCCACGATCAATCTTCGGCTCGCTGCCGGCCGGTGCATCGCGTACGAGGCGGCCGACGCCGGCCTCCTGAGTCCCGAACTGGCAGCCGGTATTCGTCGCGTGACGGGGGTGCGGCGGATCGGCGTTCGTCTCGGGAACTGGCTGACGCCCGAGCAGGGCCAGCGGCTTCTCGAGGGCGCGACGCCGTCTACTGCGCGCGAGTTGCGGGACCACTCCATGCTGGCGATGTTGAGAAGTAGATTCAGGTCCTACGGCGAGCCGGCCACGCGCAAACGGAGGGCGCCCAACTCGCCGGCGTCTCGCTCGGAAGCGTCCGCCGCGTCGAGCGTGAAGCGGCGGTCACACACGTCGACACAGCGGCGGAACGGGACCGCCGCGCCATCGGCCGCCCCGCCAACGCGGAGCCCTTCGATCCGTCATCACCGAGATCCTGATGGGCGAGCCGGATCTGCTGTCGGTAGAAAATTCTGCGCCGGGCCAAGCTGAAAGGGTACGCGGGTGGGAAGACGGCGCTGTACGAGCTGATCGCGGCGGTACGGCCGAAGACCGTCCGGCCGCCGGTCCGGTTCGAGGGGCTGGCCCGGCGAATTCTCTCAACACGATTTCGGACGAATGGTGTGAAGACGTTGCCGACGTGCGCGAACGCCGACTGTTTCGCCGCCTGTTCGCCCTCAGTCAATGCCGATACGAGGGATGAGTTCTGTGCGGCTTGACGCAACACTTCTTGTTGCGCAACAGAAGCCGTTGCGCTATTCTGACCACGGCATGCCCGTTTCACTTGCCCACAAGGTCGAGTCCCTTCGCGACGACTTCAGGTCGGCCGCCCGCCTTGCGGAGATGCTCGGTGTCAGCCGGTCCCAGGTGACGCGCTGGCTGCGCGGCGCGGGAATCGACCCGCTGAACGCGGAAAAGGTCGACCTGCTCGAGCTCGTCTGGTCCAACGTGCTCCGTCTGTACGACCGCGAGGCCGCGCTCGCCTGGTTATTCGGTCTCAATCCCCTGCTCGGTGATCGGCGACCAATCGATCTCGTCCGCGCCGGCCGCGCCGAAGAACTGATGCGGGCGATTCGAGCCGAGCGCGCCGACACCTTTGCGTGATTTTGTATCGCTGCTTCGCGTGGAACGATCGCACAGGCCCGACCGACCCGGATGGGACGCTGTGGTTCCCGCGGCCCTTTCAGGGTGAGGGGCGCCACGACAACCCCGACCTGTACGGCTGTCTCTACCTTGCGGACCAGCCGCTGTCCTCGCTTGTCGAGCAGCTGGCGCGGTTCCGCGGTCAACGCCTGACGCCGTCCTTGCTGCGCCGCCGGGGGCTGCCGCTCGCGCTGGCGGAGTTGGAGCTCGCCGGCGGAAGTCACCTGATCGATCTTGATAACCCGATGATCCTTCGCCGCGAGCATCTGCGCCCGTCGATGGTCGCGACTCGGGCCCGTCACGTCACGCAGCCGCAGGCGCGCGCTCTGCACGAGCGTCACCCGCGTGCAGCCGGTCTGCGCTGGTGGTCGACGTATGAGGCGGCCTGGGTCAATGTGACCCTCTTCGACCGCGCCGCTCCCGCGTTGCAGACGCGCTGGGTCCGTGCGCTCGCCCTCGACGACCCTGCTGTTGTCGAGGCAGCCGACTTCTTCGGCCTCCGCGTTCCCGCCTGACATTAGTGAATTTTCGCCGCGGCGCGAGCGAGCGAAGCGGGCCGCTGTCATTCGTAGCGAAGCGCGAGGATCGGATCGACGCGGCTTGCGTGATGCGCCGGGATCAATCCAGCCAGCGCCGAAACGATCGTCAGCAGCAGCATTGTCCCGACCGCGACTGACGGGTCGCGGCCTTGAATCCCATACAGCTCCGCTGACACGAACGTTCCGAGTCCAAGTCCGGTAGGGATACCGACGGCCAACCCAATCGTGCGCTGCGCGCCGAGCGCGATGCGGATCCCGAGCTCCTTTCGCCGTCGCGCGACGACGAACGCCATGACGCCGTAGAGGCCGATGGATGCGAGCATCGTCGCCAGCATGCCGAATCCGGCTGACAGAAGTGCGACGAGGCGATCGGTCAACAGCGTTTCGTCAAGCTGCACCTGCACCGTCTTTGTTTCGAAAACCGGCAGGGATCGGTCGAGCGTCTGCACTTCGCGCCGGATCAACGCGAATGCCGCCGACGATCCCATCGTCGTTCGCACGTAGATAGTCGCGCTTCCTGCGCCCCACGCGGGAATGAAGACTTGGCGCCGGACACCCTGGCGCGGACCTTCGTACAACGAGTCGTCGACGACGCCGATGATCTCGATGTCGAGCTTGGGATTCGGGCCGCCACCTTGTCCGAGGTGTCGGCCAACAGCGCTCTTGTCGCCAAAGAAATGGGTGGCGAAGCGCTTGTTGACGATCGCGATCTTCGGGTCCTTCTGCAGTTGCGTGAAGTCCCGACCCTCGAGTATCGGGATGTGCATCGTCTTGAAATAGTCCGGCGACAGCGCATTCATAAACGCTTGCATGTCTTCGCCGTCGGCCGCCTTGTGTCCCTCGACGGCCGTTCGGTTGTCCCACTCGCTGCCGCTCAGGATTGGGACGACAGCCAGCGCCGCCGACGTCACGCCAGCCGATCCGCGCAGGCGATCGAGCAGTTCCTGATACAGCTGTGTCCCTCGCACACCGTCGTAGCCGTTCAATTGAGGCGCGAGCTGGAACGTGACAAGGTTGTCGAGCGCAACCCCGGTGTTGGTCGTCTTTAGATTCTGCAAGCTTCGGACGAACAGGCCCGCGCCGAACAGCAGCAGGAAGCTGAGCGCGACTTGCGCCGTGACGAGTCCTTTCCGAAGGAACAAAGAGCCGCTGCCGCCGGCAATCGATCCCATCGTGTCCTTGAGCGTCGTCCACGGATCCGGGCGACTCGCGCGAATCGAGGGAATCAGCCCGAAGATGATGCCGGTCGCCGCAGTCAACACCACCGTGAAGGTTAGGATCCGCAAGTCGGGGCGCGCTGTAATCGACAGCGGCTGGCCCTCCGTCGGCACGAGTGCGAGCAGGGTGCGTGTCAACAGAACGGCGAGTCCAATTCCAACAATACCGCCGAGCGATGAGAGCACGCAGCTTTCGACGAGCATTTGACGGATCAGACGCCTGCGCGATGCCCCGAGCGACAGCCGCACCGCGATCTCTTTCTGCCGCATGAACGCGCGTGCGACCAGCAGGTTGGCGACGTTCGCGCAGGCGATCAGCAACACCAGACCGACCATGCACATCAGGACAATGAGCCCGGTCGAGAAGTCGTTCCGCAGCGGCGAGAACCCGGTTGTGGCGCTCGTCACGAGCATCTTCCCTTTCATGAACTGATCGCGCGAATACGCCGACCAATCCTTCGCCGCCGGCAGCGTGATTTCGTACTGCCTGATCTGGGTGAACAGCAGTTGCACCGGCGCGGCGGCGGTCTCGACCGTGTATCCCGGCTTGAGGCGCGCGAAGACCTGCACCCAGCGCGCGCGCCGATCGTCCGCGCGCATCCACGTCCACTCCGGCAACATCACGCGCTTCATCAGGATCGGCACGCGGATCTGCGGCGACTGCGTCGGATCGAGCCCGCGGAATTCGGCGGCCGACACGCCAACGATGTTCATCGGGTAGTCGTTGACGTGGATTTTCTTCCCGATGACGTTTGGATCCCGCGCAAAGCGGCGGACCCAATAGTCGTAGCTGAGGACGACGACTGGATGGCCGCCGTAGACGCGGTCGTCTTCTTCGGAGGAGAACACGCGGCCGATCGCCGGCTTCACGCCGAGCACTGTGAAGTAGTTTCCGGACACCAGTTCAGCGCTGACGCGCTCGGTCTGGTTGTCGATGCTGACCGACGCCGGGGCGAGACGACGGCAAATTACTTCGGCGAGCGGCTCGGCGCGCTGCTGCAGGTCCTGGTACACGGGATACGAATGCATCCGCGTGCCCATGTTGCTGCCGTTGTGCAACCCCTGCTGATACAGCATGACGAACCGGTCGGGATCCTTGACGGGCAGCTTGCGCAACAAGATCTGGTCCATCAGCGTGAAGATCGCCGTGTTCGCGCCAATCCCAAGAGCGAGCGACAGCGTGGCGACAATGGCAAACAGCGGGCTGCGTCGCAGCCCGCGGATGGCGAGGCGCAAGTCTCCCGACGCACTCATGGCTGCTTGGACGGTCCGCAGCGGTGAAGGGTTGTCTGGACCGCGCTCCTCCCGACGCCGGCAACTTTGGACATCGGTCGTGCGGGCCGGGATTCGATGTCCGTTCGCGCCGCAGCGCGCCGTTCACCAATTCGGGCACACATCAACGCCTCGTCCGAGACTTCGAACCCGCAGGCAATCTCCGATGGAGTCGATGAACCGCGATCTACTTCAGTCTATCTCCTGGACCACAGGTGGGAATTTCCAGAGACTAATCGAGCGTGGAGACCGGTGCCGACGGTCCGGATCTTGCGGCATCGCCGTTCTCCTGAGCAGGTATACTGCCCTCGCGATGCGGATCCTGCACGTCCGCGGCTACGCTGGCCTGATCGCGAGCGTCACTGCAACTCGAACGTCGTGAAAATCTTCTTTCTTGTCTGTGTCGCAGCACTGATTTCATCCGCGGCGTTCGCGCAAACTGACGCGAGCCTGGCCACGCCAACGGGGCATGAAGTGAACGCCAGCGTGGG
>QHWF01000725.1 GCA_003222455.1 Acidobacteriota bacterium | reverse complement strand
GGCCGCAACAGCGCGTCGGCGGTGAACGTCGTCACGAAGTCGGGGACCAACCAGCAGCACGGCACGGCGTACGAGTTCGTGCGCAACGACCGGCTCGACGCGAAGAGCGCGCTGGCCACCCAGAAGGATCCGTTGCGATTCAACCAGTTCGGCGCGACGAACGGCGGCGCGGTGGTGAGGGACAAGCTGTTTTATTTCGCCGCCTACGAAGGCCTGCGGCTGACGCGCGGGACGACCCTGGTGCGAACCGTCGAAACCCCCGAGTTTCGTCAGCTCGTTGCGACCGAGTTCCCGAGCTCGATTGGGAACTTCCTGTTCCAGCGGTTTCCGTCCCCGGCGCCGACGTCGAACATCCGCGACATCGGCCGGCCAGTCACCGGCCCGCAGACCCAGAACATCCTCAACGACCCGACGGTTGCGATGAATCCGAACTATGTGGCAACGGGAGGCGGCCTGTATCGCAACGCTCTTCAGGCCGCGCCGGACGGCATCCCCGACATCGGCACCGCCGCGGTCACCCTGCCGGAGAAGACCGACGCGAACCAGTTCAGCATCCGGATGGATCAGGAGTTGTCGCAGAACCAGCGGCTGTTCGGCCGCTACATCTACGATCGCAATATTGCGGACGATCTGCAGACCGTCGTTCGCGACGGCTTCAACCAGCCGGTGGACCAGACCGGTAACAACGCCACGGTCGGTCATACGTGGATCGTCTCCAACACCACGGTCAACGAGGTGCGTTTCGGGTTCAGCCGCCGCAACCGCGGGCTGCTGGCGAACAACGAGGGGGTGCCGAACATCAACTTCGACGACGGGGTGATCAGCTTCGGCAATCTGCCGACGAACCCGGCCGTGTTCATCCAGAACACATTTCACTGGGTCGATACGGTTGCCATGACCAGAGGCGACCACGCGCTGAAATTCGGCGGCGAGTACCGCTACATCCAGGACAATTCCGATTTCGCCGTGAGGCGCCCGGGCATCTCGTTCTTCAACGTCTTCGACTTCGCGCAGGACGAGCCCGCGCGCGTGACGATCCTGGGCATCGACCCGCGGATCGGGCAGATTGCGCCGAACGTGCGCCACTTCCGATTCCGGGAATACGGTGTGTTCTTTCAGGACGACTGGAAGGTCCGGTCGAACCTGACGATTAATGCCGGCTTGCGCTACGAGTGGTTCGGGCGCCCGGCCGAGACCGACAACCTGCTGACCAACATGATCCCCGGACCGGGTGCCGACATCTTCGAGCAGGTCAGGAGCGCGACCGTCGGCCACGTCGACCAGGTCGTCCCCGACGACTTCAACGATATCGGCCCGCGGCTCGGCTTCTCATGGGATCCGGAAGGCACGAACCGGCTCGCGATCCGGGGCGGCTACGGTCTGATGTACGAACGGCTGTTCAACAACTCGATCACGAACATCCGGTTCAACCCGCCGTACTACTCGTTCGCGGTCGCGAACCCGGTGCAGGTGGCAAGCCAGGCGGGGATTCCGATCGCGTACGGCCCGGTGAATGGCGACGGCAGCCGGCGCAACGAGGCACCGACGATCACCGGCGATGACAAGAACATCGGCGTACCGTCCGGCCTTGGCATCGTCGGCAATCTGATCGGATGGAACCCGGCGTTCGGCACGTCGCAGCAATCGCTGCGCGTCCCCGATCCGTTCGGACGCGACGCCTACACGCACAACTGGTTCGCCGGCGTCCAATTTCAGATCCCGTGGGACATGGCGCTCGAGGCGAATTACATCGGCAACATCGGCCGCAATCTCGGCCGGATCGTCGACTACAACACCTTCGACGGCGACCTGTTCGACGGCCGGCTCGATCGGCTGAATCCGACCTTCGGCGGCATCAACTTCCGCGCCATGCGCGCGCACAGCCGCTACGACGGCCTTCAGCTTCAGTTGAACAAGCGCTACTCGAAAAGCTTCACGTCGCAGGTGTCGTACACCTACGGCAAGGCCATGGACAACGGATCCGACGTGCAAATCGGCGGCAACCCGGTGACGGCACACAACCTCGATCTCGAATGGGGGGCGGCCGACTTCGACGTCCGCCATCGACTGGTGGCCAACTGGCTGTGGGAAATCCCGTTCATGAGGGATGCCGGCGGCCTCAAACACAGCGTCCTCGGCGGATGGCAGGTGAACGGCGTCGTGCAATGGCAGACCGGCTATCCGTTCTCGGTGACGACATCGGCGTCCTATCCGACGGGCGACTACAACGGCGACGGTGTCAACAACGACCGACCGGACAGCCCGAGTTTCGGGACCACGCTGCCCGACGACAGCCAGTCGGCGTACATCAACGGACTCTTCAAGGCGTCGGATTTTCCGCGGCCGTCACTCATCGGGAGCCTCCCGCGCAACGCGTATCGCTCGTCGCATTACAAGACACTGGATTTGTCGCTCTTCAAGAACTTCGCCCTCCCGGCCGGATCGGCGACGAAGATCCAATTCCGTGCCGAGGCGTTCAACATCTTCAACAACGTGAACCTCGATCGTCCGAATGGCAACATGGCGCAGGCGACGTTCGGACGAGCGACGCGGTCGTTCCCCGGACGCGAGATTCAGTTTGCGTTGAAGTTGATTTTCTGACGGGCGCAAGGCCTGGGCTATCTTGCTCGACTCCGCTCGGTTGCCACGTTTTTGGCCACGAAGGGATCTCCTTCGTGTCGTCGTGGCCGCGAAGCGTGGTGCCACGGCATCGTGCGGCGACGCGCGGTTGTTGCGCTCGCCTCCATCACTGTTTTCGCTCTCTCAATCGATGCCTGTGTCCGCGTAGTCAAGCCGGGTGCGCAAGCATCGATCATCCTCATCAGCATCGACACACTGCGTGCCGATCACGTCAACGATCGGATCACTCCAGCGCTTGCGGCGCTGTCGCGTGAGGCGACGGTGTTCGACAACGCGTTCACGGTCGCGCCGCTGACGCTGCCGGCGCACGCGTCGCTGCTCACAGCGGCGTATCCGCCGCGCCACGGCGTGCACGACAACCACGTCT
>QHWF01000724.1 GCA_003222455.1 Acidobacteriota bacterium | reverse complement strand
AGCAGGACGAACGCCGCGCTCATCCGCGCTCAGACTTGAATTCGACGTTCGCCGAGAAGGTCCAGCGATGGCGCGGGCGGTAGATGCCGACATCATGCGTGCGCGATTTCACGCGGAACGTGTAGAGCAGCCGGTGGTAATCGTACGGATAGCCGTCGCGTTTGTGCACGGCCACATCAAGCTTGTACGTCCCTTCGACGAGATCCAGGTTCTCGACCGAAAACGTCGCGTCCGCATCGCCCGCCAGGTGCTCGGGGATCATGTCCTCGAGAAACGTGTTCGTCCCATAGCAGCACACGCCGTCGGCGTTGAACAGCCCGATGCCGAACACGAAATCGCCCGCCGGCTGCCGGGCGTGGATCTTCACGCGGATCGCCATCGCATCGCCCGAGTGAAACACGAATGACGGCTGGCCGGTTCGATCGAGCAGCGTCACCTCCACGATCTCGATCTCGCGCGATCCCCACCGCCCCTCGGTCGCCCGGAACATGTCGCTCGTGGGGTCGGCGGGCCGTTCCGCGGCGGCCGGCGGCACCGCCGCGTCAACGGCTCTCGCGGTGGTCTCAGCGAGCTGCTGCTCTTCCGTGTGTTCGACGGCGGTGAGATAGGCGCCCACGACGCGCTTCGGATCGCCGTGCGCTTCCGCCCGGCCGGCGTCGAGCCACAACGCTTCGTCGCAGAACCGTTCGACCAGACCGAGCGAGTGCGTCACCAGCAGAATCGTTTTGCCGCTGCGCCGGAGCTCCGCGAACTTGTCGAGACACTTGTGCGTGAACCCTTCGTCGCCGACCGCCAGCACCTCGTCCACCAGGAGCACGTCGGGGTTGACGTGAATCGCCACCGCGAACCCGAGCCGCATGTACATGCCGGACGAGTAGGTCTTCACCGGCGCGTCGATGAACTCTTGCAGCTCGGCGAACTCCACGATCTCGTCGAACCGATGCTGGATGTCGCGCTTCGTCAGGCCGAGCATGATGCCGTTGATGAACACGTTCTCGCGGCCGGAGATTTCCGGATGAAAGCCGGCTCCGAGCTCGATGAGCGCGGACACGCGGCCGGCAACGCGGACGGTGCCGGCCGTCGGCTTGGTGATCCCGGCCACGATCTTCAGCGCCGTGCTCTTTCCGGATCCATTCCGGCCGATGACGCCGTAGGTCGAGCCCTTCGGCACCGAGAAGGACACGTCGGTGAGCGCGGGAAACGTCTCGCTTGGTTGCAGGTCGCGGAGGAGACTGAGCTGCAGCAGCGCGCTCTTCAGCGTCGCGAACTGGCGCCCGCTGTAGCGGCGGTAGATCTTCGAGACGCGGGTGAGCTCGATAGCGTTCATACGACGTTGCTACGGCTCCTCACGATGTCACGAAGGCGCACGAAGAATCACGAAGAAATCTGGTACAAAGCTCCTTCGTGATCTTCGTGTGTCTTCGTGCCTTCGTGAAAAGGCCGTCGTCGTGAGGAGGCATCAGACAACCTCGGCGAACGAATCCCGAAGGCGGTCGAACACCCAGTAGGTGGCCAGGAACAGGAGCACCGATCCGCCGCCCAGCGCCAGGAGCCATCGCCAATGGCCGATCGGGCCGTTGAAAAAGAGGATCTCCTGATAAGAAATCGCGAGATGCGTGAACGGGTTCGCGTTGAAGATCCACTTGAACTGCCGCACGTTCGCCTGGGTCCACGGATAGATGATCGGCGTCGCGAAAAACCAGAGGGTCAGGAGATTGGCCAGCAGGTCACGAATATCGCGGAAGTGCACCGTCAGCGCCGCGAGGAGCAGCGCAAGCCCCGTCGTGAACACCAACTGCACGGCGACGGCCACCGGAAACCAGATCAGATCGGCCGCATCCGGCGGGTGGCGGTAGTAGGCGAGAAAGCCGACGAGAATCAGCAGTCCCAGAAAAAAGTGCACCATGTTCGCCAGCACGCTGACGATGGGCAGCACCTCGGCGGGGAAGAGGACCTTCTTGATCAGATTGCCGCCCGAGATGAGTGAGCCCGCCGCCTCGGTGAGCGACGATGCGAACCAGGTCCAGGGCAGAATGCCGCAGAACATGAACAACGCGTACGGCTGAATGCCTTCGACCTTGTTTTCGAGGACATAGGTGAAGACGAACGAATAGACCAGCAGCAGCAGCAGCGGGTTGACGAACGACCAGAAGAAGCCGAGCAGCGAGCCGCGATAGCGCGCCTTCAGCTCGCGCGCGACCAGACTCTGGATCAAGGTGCGATACCGAATCAGGTTGGCGAGGTTGGAGAACAATTACGAGCGGATTCTAGCGCGAGTCGAGACCTGCAGACGGATCAGCGACTTGAGCAGCGCTATGCGCGCCCGCTCGAAATCCATGTCGGCCGCCGCCTGCGCGAGCCGCGCCTCGGCCCGCTTCTTCGCCGCTTCGGCGCGGACGACGTCGATTTCGTCGGCCTTCTCCGCAATCTGCGCGAGGACGGTCACGCGATCGGGCTGCACCTCGGCGAACCCGAACGCAATCGACAGATACACCTTCTCCGACCCTTGCCGATGCCACAGCTCGCCCGTACCGAGCAGCGCCAGGAGCGGCGTGTGTCCCGGCAGCACGCCGAAATACCCGTCGGCGCCCGGGATCTCCACCTCGTCGACCGTCTCGTTGACCAGCGATCGATCCGGCGACACGATGTGGAGCTGAATCTTTGTTGGTAGCGCCACAGCCTCGTCCTCAGTGAAGCGAACCCGCCGGAATGATCACGTAGCGCAGCCCTTTAGGGCCCTTTAGGGGCCCTTTAGGGCGGCCCCGCAGCCCGATGCAGGCCTGACCAGCCTCCGCTAAAGCCCGGGGCCCCCACGGCGCGGACTGTGCGCCGTGGGGTGGAGCTACGGCGGTCCGCCGAAGCCTTGGCGAAGGCGGAAGGCCTGCGCTATGAGAGGCCGCGGCAGCTGACGAGGCGGCCTCAGCCCTTTCGCAGTTGCGACTTCGCGACGACTTCGTCGATCGTGCCCGCCATGTAGAAATCCTGTTCCGGAATGGCGTCGTGTCTGCCCTCGACGATTTCCTTGAACCCCCGGATGGTGTCGGCGATGGTGACGTACTTGCCCTCGAGTCCCGTGAACTGCTGCGCGACGAAGAACGGCTGCGACAGGAACTTCTGAATCTTGCGTGCGCGCGCGACGGTCA
>QHWF01000728.1 GCA_003222455.1 Acidobacteriota bacterium | reverse complement strand
TCGATGCCGGTGACGGCGTTGAACGGCCGCGCGGACGCGAATTGCATCAGCGTGCCGGCGGTGATGTTGTACGGCAGTGCGTAGCTGGCCGTGATGACGGCGCGATGACGTTGGTCGACGACGCTCGGCCCGCGCTCTTCTTCGCCGAGGCGCGCGATGTTCGCGTCGTTCGACCCGATGCCGTTGCCATCGGGCTCGGTCGTGTTCGTCGCCTTCGAAAGCGTGTAGCTCACGGCGGCCTGAAGTTTCCGGCTGCCGCGATAGCCGATCTGCGTCTGCAGGCCGTCGTAGTCGGCGATGCCGAGATTCATCAGCACGTTGACGTTTCGGGCGCCGCCGTTGACCGGGATGATTGAACGCGTGGCGTTGGCCGCGGCCACGCTGCGCGTCTGACCGGCGGCCGTCCGATCGAACGGCGCCGGGGCATTCAGGTCGACGCTGCGATCGAGATCGGTCCAGTGCTGGTGCACGTAGTCGGCGCCGGCGAACAGCCCCTTCATGATCTCGCGTTCTGCGCCGACCGACACGACCTGACTGCGGGGATTCACGAACTGGTCGGGATAGTTTGGCAGCAGATCCAAGTTGAGGCCGTAGGCCGCGAACTGCGTCTTGTAGAAGTCGCGCTGTCCCGCGCGGATCGTGATGTTTCGGGCCGGCTGCTGCGCCAGCGGCAGGGCGCGTGGATCGAACTGCACCGGAAGACAGGATCCGGTCAGGCAGGTGGGAAACCCGGTCTGTCCGGCCGTGGCAGTGTACGTGACGAGACCGTCAAGCCCGCCTGTCAGCGCGCTGGCGAGCGCGTTCGCGCGGATCTGCGTGTAGTACATCGCGTAGCCGCCGCGAATCACCAGTCGCGCGTCGGCCTGCGGGTGCCACGCGAAGCCCAGACGCGGCGCGACGTTCCGGGTCGCGTCGGTCAGTGTCTGGCGGTCGTAGCGCAGACCGGCGTCGAGGGTGAACTGATCGCTCACGCGGAGCCGGTCCTGCACGAACAGCGCTGACATCCACTGCGTCATCTCGTAACTGGTGACGCTGTAGCTGATCGGCTGTGAGTACTGCTGGACGTCGGCCAGCGTCAGCGCCGTAAATGGGGCCGTCGCCGTGCTGAGGAACGTGAACGTCCCCAGCGTGGCCTGGCCGGGCTCGCTGCCAGAGCCGCCGGTCGTGTGATGGATCACGCTGCCGCCGACGCGGAGACTGTGATTGCCGCGTACCCACGAAGCCGTGTCGGCGAACTGGAACTGATGGCCGAAAATGTCCGCCGCGCGCGACTCGCCGATCGTGAAGGGCACCGACCCGGCGCGCGTATACGTCGTGGAAGGGTTCTGCGCCTCCCACAACGTGACCGGTGCGCCGTCCAGATAGGCGAACCGCACCTCGTTCAAGAGATGCGACCTCACGACGGCGGTGTCATTGACAGCGACCGACCGGGAGCCTCGCGTGTACCGGCGCGCGACGGTCGGGGCACTCGTACCGACGACGGCGTCGTTGGGATTGGTGTCGTAGAAGTGGTCGTAATTGCCACGCACCATCAGCGTCTGTGCCGGGGACAGCTTGTGATCGATCCGGCCGTTGAAGAGCGTCTGCCGGTAGTGGCCGACGTACTCCAGGCTCCCGTCGGCCGGGAGCACGAACGCCGGCAGCGTGCTCGAGAGGAACGTCGTGCGGTTCTGCGCCGTGTAGTCCGCCGTGGCAAAGATGAAGGTCTTGTCCTTCGCAAGCGGACCACCGATCGAGCCGGAGACCTGGTTCAACTCGTCAGGCAGATCCGCGGGATTGATCGCGACGAGCGTGCCCGGTGTCGTGCACGTCGGCACCGACGGCGGGCAATAACCCCTGGTCGAGAAGGTCTTCGCCTGCATCCCGCCGGGACGCGCAAGGTAGAGGGCTTCACCGCGCACGTCGTTCGTGCCCGACTTGGTCACGATGTTCATCGCCGGGCCCGCCGTCCAGCCGAACTCGGCGGAAAACGCGTTCGTCAGTACGGCGACTTCCTGCACCGCGCCCACGGGCACGGTGGTCAACATCGTCTGGCGTCCCCAACCCTCGTCGTTGCTCGCGCCATCGAGCATGAACGTGGTGGTGCGCCGGCTGCCGGAGCCGGTGATGAAGTAGGTGGCGTTGACGAACAGGTCGCCGGTGCCTTTGCCCTGTCGGAAGCCCGAGTTGAGCAGCGGCAACGTGGTGATCTTGCGTCCAAGGATCGGCGTCTCGTCGATCGTCGCGCTGTCGAGGCGATGGCCAATCTGCGCGTCGGCGCGCACACCTTCGACGGTGCCGTAAACGGTGACCTCGGTCTTCTCGGGACCGACGAACAGTTTCACTTTGAGCGTCGCCGTTTCGCCGGCACGCAGCGTGACGTCGTTGCGCTCTTCGTCGCCGAACCCCGGCTTCGACACGACGACTCTGTAGGTACCTGTGAGCGGCAGCGCCGCGAACGTGGCGCTGCCGTCGGCGCAGGACGTCAGGTGGCGCACCGCGCCGGTCTGGTTATTCGTGACCGACACCTCGGCGTCCCTCACCATCGCACCCGACGGGTCGGTGACGAGCACGACGATCGTCGAATTGTTCGGCGACTGGGCGAACGCCGGTGCGGCGAATACCGTCAGGAGAAGAATCGCTCTCAGGGTGTTCATGTCGGGCTCACCACGTGGTCCTGAAGCAGCTCGTCGTATCTGTTTCCGCCCCAGAGCCCGATCTTGCCGGCGACCGGCGGACGCAACAAATGAGCGCTAATGCTGACGTTCGACGTGTG